>JAFNYE010000196.1 GCA_017383345.1 Alistipes sp.
ACCAGTATATAGTGCACTAATTCCACCAACATACTCACCCCTAAATTCTTTAATACCATCGTGTAAAATTAATTGACCATTTAGGCCAGAACATCCGTAGAATATATAGTTCTCAATAATAGTCACAGATGGTGGAATGGTTATACTACCCTGAAGAGATGAACATTGTTGAAATGCGCCTTCTCCTATTTTTGTTAATGATTCTGGTAGTATAAGTTGACCAGACATTTGCATATCTTCGCCTCCACTATTTACACCCCATTGCGCAGCAAAAGCATATGGACCAATCTCTTTTAAGGAAGAGGGCAAGTTGAGACTTGAAATTGAAGTACACGCTATGAATGCACTATCTCCAATACGCTCTAAGTTTTGAGGTAAAGAAATTGATGTTATATTTTTACAGGAATCGAAGGCATGACCTTCAATCTCCACAACATCGTCAGGAATAATAAGCGCGCCGGCGAGCAAAGAACAACCACTAAACGCTCCGTCTCCAATCTTTGTAACCTTCTCTGGGAAGACAAAGTTTACAAGGGTTGATTTGTCCCTAAAAGCGCCAGCTGGAATCTCATCATTACCTTTGCCATAGTTTTCGTTACTTTCGTGACCGTAGTGGTCAATCGAAGCGTTGGGATATTTAGCCTGAACCTGTGCGGTAGCCTCCTCATTAGAGTCTGGATACTCTGTGGTAAAATAGATGTCTTTCCACTCTCCGTCTATACTTCCCCACCAATGCCATTTAGCTATATCTCCTTCAATCTGCACCTCCTTAAGGTTTACGCTCTGCAGAATCTCCATCTTGTCGCGCATAAAGTAGAAGTCGTCAGCAAAGATTTTACCGCTGACCTTCAAATTCTTAATCTTGGCAGGGTTTTTACCGTCGGCAAGAATCTTTGCCTCGAGCGTACCAGCCTCGTCGAGATGAACAACATAGTACTGGCGAGCCTCGCCACCGTTACTATCAAGGTCGGCAATCCAGTCGATAATCTCGGTATCGGTAAGGATAAACTCATAGTCGCCCGAGTGCTTCTTCTTATTGATTTTGATAGTGAACTTGCTCTGCTTGCCCGCCTCGTAGGTAAAGGATGCAGGGATCCACTCTTTCAATTCATTCTGCACCTTATACTTAAAGGTATAAGGGATACCGTTGATAGTAATGCTAAAGAGGGTTTGTCCCGCATCGACACTCTGCGGAACGACGATAGCGCGGAAGCCCTCGGCGCCACTCTTCATAACGATACCCTCTCTGGCAGCCTTACCCGTAGCGGTAACCTTACCCGTTGCAAGGTCGATAGTCGAGGTGCGGGTGGTATTCATAACAAGCACGAGCTTCTCCAGCATATCGAACTCGCCACTCTCGAAGCCATCGCCCTCGGCAAGGATAACATTGGCGCACGCCATCTTATGGTTGAACTTAAGTTTAACCTTTGACTCGCTCGGAGCGACATTTGTAGCCTTACCCCACAAGAAGTCCGACATAGCGTAGCCATCAACAGCGTTGTTGCCCGACTGATCCTGCTCAACCTCGAAAACATAGGCGCTCACGCTCTCGGGGCTACCATAAGGATAGTAGCCGTAGAGGTCGATATTGGTCTTGGCATCCTTATAGTACACATTGCCCTGCGACTTCCAAGTCCAAGAGGCCTCGTCGAAGGTGTAACGGGCATTATCCACCTGGTTACCCTCGTCAAGGAGTTCTCCGGCAACAGAGTTGTTATCGGTGTAGTTCACACCAAACAGACCAATCTGGTCGCCATCACAGAAACCGCCATCATCAACACGGGTGGTGTAGGTCTGGTCGATAGAGCCGTTAATATTAATAGCAATTAGCCCATCGGGAGTCGGTACGCTTGGTATCGGCTCGTCGAAATCTTGCGTACAGCCTGCAAAGAGCAGAGCACTGCAGCAAAGTAAGTGTAATAAATCTCTCTTCATTATATTATCTATTTTATATTTCCACCATAATCGTCTTCATCTGCTCCCCAGCCACCGATACCGATATCGACATTCGGAGAGCCCTGACTTATGCCAAAGCCCTGCTCCACGGTATAGTGGAGCAAAGTTGCTTCGGGCGCGATATATTCAATCTTAGACATATAGCTTACTCTGCATCGCCGCCATAGTCCTCCTCGTCGCTCTCCCAGCCACCAATGCCGACATTTACGCCATTGCTAACCTTATTGAGAGTTACGGTGAACTTGTGCTGCTTGTTAGCCTTGAAAGTCATTGAACGAGAGAGTGTGTAGTCAACACCATCAACGGTAACTACGATAAGTGCACCCTCGGCAGTGGTCTGTGGAACGATAAGGGCACGGTACTGACCATTCTCCAAATATGGAGTAACCTCTGTAGCGTTACCGGTTGCAGTTGCTGTGCCAGTTGCGAGATTAATAGTAGCACCGGTCTTAACACCGCAAATCTTTACAGACTTGGTTGCTGCAGCAAGTTTAGCCTCGGTAAAGCCATCGCCTGGTTTGAGGATAACCAATGCGTTGCTGAATGTGTGGTTTGTAGTGATATTTACAGCCTCCTCGGTAGGAGCAACGCCTGCAACTTTACCCCACAAGAACTCTGAAGCCTTGTAGTTTGCCAAAGTGCTCTGGTCTGCCTTGGTAGCGAAAGTGTGAGCAGTTGTGCTTACGCCCTCTGCGTAAGGATAGTAGCAGTAGAAGTCTGCCTTAGTAGTCTGGTCGAGCCAATAAATTGGAGCATCAGGAGTCCACTTTGTAGAGTAGGTGAAGCCCATATTGTCTACATGATTGCCAGAAGCCGCCAATGCGTTAGGCTCATTTACAACGAAAATACCCACCTTGTCGCCAGCCTCAAAAGCCGAGTCAGTAGCACGGGTAAGGGTTGTTGAGATGTTGATAGGAAGACGGTTGGTTTCAGGAGTTGTTGGAACATTCTCTACATTGTTAGAACACGAAATCATTGCAGCAACGGCTGCCATCAAAGTAAAAATCTTTTTCATAGTTGTATTGTTTTAATTGTATTATATTACTAACTTATTGATTATCAACGAAATACCCCTCCTAAAAATTAGGGAGGGGTATTTGATACCCTCATTATGAAATAGTCTCCATTATTTCGTTGTATGTTATTGTCACAAAGTTAGCAAAATTTTCGTAGGTTATGCAGTTCTGTAGATATTTTTACCTATTTATATATAAAGAACAACAACTATTCTAAATAAAAAGGACATCGAATATTCGACGTCCTTTTTAATATCATATACAATTTCTCTACTCGGCAGCAGGTTTTGCAAACTCAAAGCCTAAGTAGATATTCTCGTACTGCTTGATAAGATTGGTGACGGTTGAGAGCGAA
>JAFNYE010000197.1 GCA_017383345.1 Alistipes sp.
CTCCTCTCCACGCTTTTTAAGCACCTCGCCCTTGCTGAAGCGAGCCTTGCGCAATACACTCTGCTCAATATCGGTCAAGCTCTCTACATCCTCAGCCATAGCTAAAGTAAGGTCATCCTCCTGGTCGAGAATAGTAGCCTCAACATAGTTGCGGGAAGCACTTATGCGGGTTTTGGAGTCCTCAACCGCATCATAAAGGCGACGATAAGCCATAGCCGACTCGGTAAACATCTTATGTTCAAAAGTCACATCAGCCAACTTCTGCAACACCGAAACTGTATAGCGGTTCTTTGGTCTATCCGAGAGTAGTTTCATACGCTCCAACGCCCTATCAAGCGAGTCGCATTTAAGATAACTATCCGACAAACAGAACAGCGCATCGTCAATATAGTAACCCTTAGGATTGTTGGCAATATAGTTTTCAAAGTGCGATATACTCTGCTCCGTGCGACCTGATAAATATATCTTCTCGGCAGCACGATATGTAAGCGAGTCGCGGGTTACTACACTCAAGTCACACTCAACGCCTGCACGCTCCGCATATCCAAAGTAGGAGTTCACATCGCCTCGAGCGACATAAATCTCACGCACGGACTGCATTGCATCCTTTGCAGCCTGCGACTGCGGAGCAGCCGAGATTACGCGGTCATAGCTCTGTAAAGCACGATCGCTATCGCCCAAATTGAAGTATATCAAGCCCAAATCGAGCAGAGCCGCTGTAATAAATGGAGAGGATGGGTGACGCTCAATAAGGGACTCAAGGGCCTCTGCGCTCTGACTATAACTACCTGCTGAGATATAAGTTCTACCCAACTCATAAGTTGCGTTATCCACATAATCACCCTCCTGGGCCGATACAATCTTTCGCAGAGCATCAATTTTCAGGCTACGCTTACCCAAAAGACCAAGCGACATTGCACGACGGAATGTAGCATAATGCTTCTGCTCCGTACCAATCGCCATAGCGCCCTCATAGTTCTTTATAGCCTCATTATAGTTCTTCTGCAAATAGTGAACATCGGCAAGGCGGTTATATCCGTCAGCGCGATAGCTATCCCTATCCTTATAGAGCCACATAAAGCCCTCCAAAGCTCTCTGCGCCGCAGTTATATTGCCTTGAGCGGTATATGCATAACCGAGATTATACAGCGCCATCTTATACTCCTCAGCACTACGAGGAGCACGCTTGAGATAGAAATTATAATGCTCAACCGCCTTGTCCATATCGCCCTGTTGATAGGCCGTCTCGCCCAACCAGAATGCCGACAATGCGTTGTATTTAGGACTCACGCCAACACTCTGCGATTCGAGCAAAGACTCATTGGCTAACTTATAGTCCGCCACCTCAAAAGCTTCAAGACCGCGGAAGTAGGTTATCTTTTGCAATGCTGTCTTCAGACTGCCGTCAGGGTTAGGAAAACTACGAATGGCGTTATAGGCCATATCGTAATCCTTTGAATTATAATACGCCGCAATAAGCAGCTCTTTAGCCTCAGGTGCGCGAACAGTATTAGGATAACGGGTGATATAACGGGTCAGTACATTTATAGACTCGTTAAATGCGCCACCTCCTGTCTCGAATAGCAACTTACCATAGTTAAAGAGGGCATCCTCGGCAATATCGTTATTATAGCGTTCATTTGCCGCCATAGCAAAAGCCGAGATTGCATTTTTCTTATCGCCAAGACGGATGTAGCAGTCGGCAAGGTGATAGGAAGCGTTTTGAGCCAACTCGTCCGTACCATTACAAGCAATTTTCAAAGGCTCCACAGCGCCAGCATAGTTGGCTGTGCGATAAGAGGTGTAGCCGAGTAAATAGCTATCCTCGCGACTCAGTTTGCCCTCAAAACTCTTTGCATAGGCAGTAATATATCCCATTGCCTTATTGTAGCCCTCAAGTCTAAACCAAGCCTCCGAGGCGACTCTCAAAATAGCCGAAGTTTCGCTTCCGTTTGACTTCTCAAGCAGGGCGTCACAATGTTTGACAACATATTGATAATTGCCTCTCTCAAACTCTATTTGCAACAGATAAAACGGCACCAAATTGGAGTAAGCGTCGCTATTTACCAACGACGCAAAACCTTTATAAGCCGCATCCATATCGCCCTCAGTATAAGCAATATACGATTTGTAATAAGTTGCGTGATCTGCCAAGTCGCTCAACGGGGAAATGCGATCAAAATAGCCGACAGCCGAATTGTAATTTTCGTTCACAAATTCGATATAACCCATACGCAGATCAAACTGCTCTCGGTCGGCTTGAGTAAGAGTGTTATAACCCACTAAACCAAACTGTCGTTTAGCCGCCTCGAAGTTCTCCTGCTCGCAGTAATAGAGAGCCAACAGGAAACGAATATCGCCCGAATAGACCGAGCCTGCATAACGGGTCAAAAAGTCGAGCATCATCTGCTCCGACCTGTTATCATCCAGATGCACCGCGCAAACGGTAAGGCCATAATCAACCGATTGAATCGCGCTGACATCAGAGGTATCAGTCATTTGTCTTAAGCGACTAAATTCATATCGCGCATCGGCATAACGATGTTGGTCAAGCAGTGTTTGCGCTCTATTAAAGAGCTGTGCTGCCTGACCACTAAACCCGGCCACAGCCTTAAAGCAAAGCAGTAGCGACAGGGTAAAAAATATGGTTATTTTTCTACACATAGTCCGTCAATTTGTGCAAAAATAACGATTTTCTCAAACAAGACATAATTTTTTTATAAAAATTAACACCTTTTCTACACTTATCACTTTTTAGCGACTAAAGTAGGGCCTTTATTTTGAATTTTCAATTGTTTTCACTATCTTTGGGCGCTTAAATATATAAATATGAATATCACTTCAATCAACAAGCCTACATTCTCGCTGAAAGCTATCAAACAGTGGGCACTTATCTTTATCGGTTGCACATTACTCGCTGCCGGATATGTATATTTCATCAGCCCCTACAACATCGTCCCAGGCGGTGTTTATGGCGCAAGTATCGTACTGCACAACATCATTCCAGGCATTCAAGTCGGTACATTCGGCTATATGTTTGACATTCCTCTGCTTATGCTTGCATTCGCCATCTTTGGCAGCAAGTTTGGCAGTAGGACAATCGTTGCAGCCCTCTACACCCCTGGCTGTATGAATATCATCACCAAACTCAGCTTCCCCAACGAGGAGGCGATGAAGAACCTCGACCCGTCGCAGATGCTTGGCGGCATTCTCGACCTCTCTGACCACCTTATGCTCGCCTCGTTCATCGGCTCGGTATTTTTGGGTGTAGGTGTAGGTCTTGTAGTGCGTCAGCAGGCAACAACAGGCGGAACTGACATTGTGGCAATGATGATACAGAAGTACTTCCACATAGGCTTCTCTAATGCTGTACTTATTGCTGACTCGGTTGTAGTTCTCTCGGGTCTGTTGGTTATCGGTTTTGGTATCGGTACAGGCGAGCCTGATCCTCAGGGTTGGTTACTTTCGCTCTACTCGCTAATTACAATCTATGTCACATCGCGTGTTCTTGCCTACACGCTGAACGGTGCTTCGTACAACAAGTTGATTTTCATAATACTCAACAATCACAATGAACAGTTGAAGGAGTTTATCCTCAAAGATCTCGACCGATCGGCGACATACATTCAGTCACGCGGTATGTACTCCAACAACGAGAAAGAGATGATTTTCCTTGTTGTGCCAAACAAGGATGTCCCACTTGTTCAAAGCACCATTCACGAGTATGACCCAACAGCGTTCATTGTAGTTACGGATGCTTACGACACCTTTGGTGAGGGCTTCAAACCGCTGCCAACCAAGGACGAAATTCAGAATATTTAAGGATGATTGAGATAAATTCACTGCGCCCTCTCACAGGCGAGGGCAGAAAACTATTCATTGAGACATACGGCTGCCAGATGAATGCAGGCGACAGCGAGATTGTTGTCTCCATTATGCAAGAGGAGGGCTACCGTTATACCGAGAATATTGATGAGGCAGATATCGTGCTTATCAACACCTGCTCTATTCGCGACAATGCAGAGCAGCGTATTTGGGGTCGATTGTCAGCTATGCGTCAGCTCAAGAAGCGCAAGCCAAGCCTTATTGTCGGCATTATCGGCTGTATGGCTGAGCGTCTCAAAGAGCAACTTATCGAGAAGGGTACCGGCGTAGATATCGTTGCCGGTCCTGACACATATCGCACCCTTCCACAGTTGGTCCGCACCGCTGAGGGTGGCAATAAAGGTATCAATGTAGAGCTTTCCAAAGAGGAGACATACGCCGAGATTGCTCCCGTACGCCTTGACCGAAATGGTGTGAGTGCTTTTATCGCCATTATGCGCGGCTGCAACAACTATTGTGCATACTGCGTAGTACCTTACACCCGCGGTATTGAGCGCAGTCGCGACCCGCAAACAATCGTTGCCGAGGCTCGCACTCTATTTGAGAATGGCTACCGCGAAGTTACCCTGCTTGGACAAAATGTCAACTCATACAGCTATGGCGAGGTTGGCTTTCCTGAGCTGATGGCTATGGTGGCTCAGATATCTCCACTCTTGCGTGTACGCTTTGCCACATCGCATCCTAAGGATATCTCCGACCGCCTCCTGGAGGTTATGGCCGGCTATGACAATATCTGCAAGGCTATACACCTTCCTGCCCAAAGCGGCAGCAACGAGATGCTCAAAAAAATGAACCGCAAATATACTCGCGAGTGGTACCTGGAGCGTATTGCGGCCATTAAGCGCTATATGCCTGATTGCGCTATTACCACAGACCTTATCGCAGGCTTCTGCGGTGAGACCCTTGAGGATCACAGCGCCACTCTAACGCTTATGCGCGAGGTGGGTTACGCTTCGGCATTTATGTTTAAGTACTCTGAGCGTCCCGGGACATTCTCTGCCCGCCATTTTGAGGATGACATTGCAGATGACGAAAAGACTCGCCGTCTAAATGAGATTATAGCTCTGCAAAATCAACTCTCCATAGAGTCCAACGAGGCTGAGGTTGGCAAAGTACGCCAAGTGCTTGTTGAAGGCACTTCAAAGCGTAGTGATGAGCAACTTTGCGGTCGCACATCGCAGAACAAGATGGTTGTCTTTGACCGTGGCAACCATAAAGCTGGCGACTATGTTATGGTCAAGATTACAGGTTGCTCTTCTGCAACACTTTTTGGAACTGAAGTTTTAGAATAAATAGAAATAGATATGGCATTACAATGTGGTATTGTCGGACTTCCAAATGTCGGCAAATCAACTCTTTTTAACTGTCTGTCGAATGCAAAAGCGCAGTCGGCAAACTTTCCTTTCTGCACAATCGAGCCTAATGTAGGCGTAATTACCGTACCGGACGAGCGCCTAATAAAGCTCGCCGAGATAGACAACCCTAAGCGCGTCATCCCTACAACTATTGAGATTGTAGATATTGCGGGCCTTGTAAAGGGTGCATCTAAGGGCGAAGGTCTTGGTAACAAGTTCCTGGCTAACATCCGCAACACCAACGCTATCATCCATGTATTGCGTTGCTTTGAGGATGGAAACATCACCCATGTTGACGGCTCGGTTGATCCCGTTCGCGACAAGGGTGTTATTGACACCGAGCTCCAGCTCAAGGATCTTGAGACAGTAGAGAACCGTATCGCAAAGGTTGCAAAGCAGGCACAAACAGGTGGCGACAAGATAGCTAAGCGTCAGTATGACATTCTTATCCGCTACAAGGAGGCTTTGGAACAGGGTCTTTCTGCCCGCACAGTTGAGTTGGATAAGGAGGAGCGCAAGGTTGTTCAAGATCTCAACCTCCTTACCGACAAGCCCGTTCTCTACTTGTGCAATGTTGACGAGAAGAGCGCCGTTACAGGCAACAAATATACCGAGGCTGTAGCTGAGGCTATCAAGGACGAAAATGCCGAGATGCTTATCGTAGCAGCAGCAACTGAGGCTGATATTGCCGAGTTAGAGAGTTACGAGGAGCGCCAGATGTTCCTTGAGGATATGGGCCTAACCGAGTCGGGTGTAAGCCGTCTTATTAAGGCTGCATATAAACTCCTGAACCTCGAGACCTTCTTTACTACCGGAGCGGACGAATCCCGTGCTTGGACTTATGTTCGCGGCGCAAAAGCACCTCAGGCTGCCGGCACAATCCATACCGACTTTGAGAAGGGCTTTATCCGCGCAGAGGTTATCAAATACGACGACTATGTTGCCCTTGGCTCCGAAAAGGCTTGCCGCGATGTTGGCAAGATTGGCATTGAGGGTAAGGAGTATGTTGTTCAGGATGGCGATATTATGCACTTCCTTTTTAATGTATAAAGCGTAATTTAGAACACTATTATACACCCCAAACCCCTATCTTTGCAGTTATGTTTACACTTGCGACATACAACACTTTTCTAATCATTATGGCTGCCGTAGCTGTAGTGGTTTTCATCGCGCTCTATTTTGTAGAGGCGGGCTATGGCTACCTATTTAACCCCAAATTCGGTTTTCCCGTTCCAAACCGCATTGCGTGGGTAATAATGGAGTGCCCTGTGTTCATTGCAATGACCATCCTATGGTATCTATCGGAGGTTCGATTTGAGGCCGCACCGTTAGTGCTGTTCCTCATTTTCCAGACCCACTATTTCCAGCGCTCATTTATCTTCCCGTTGCTTATCCGCGGCAACTCAAAGATGCCTTTTGGCATTATGCTTATGGGCGCAACATTCAACACCCTCAATGCTCTTATGCAGGGCGGTTGGATATTCTACCTTGCTCCAGAGCAGGGCTACTACGATGGTTGGATGTGTAAACCTTATATCTATATCGGTGCCGCAATATGGCTTGCAGGCTTTATAATCAATCTGCACTCCGACTATATTATCCGCCACCTGCGCAAACCTGGCGACACCAAGCACTACATCCCTAAGGGCGGTATGTTCCGCTATGTGTCTTCGGCTAACTACTTCGGCGAATTTACCGAGTGGGTAGGTTTTGCTATCGCAAGCTGGTCGTGGGCAGGTGTAGTCTTCGCTCTTTGGACATTTGCCAACCTCGGTCCGCGCGCTCA
>JAFNYE010000198.1 GCA_017383345.1 Alistipes sp.
GTTGTGTTGCATCGTGCAAAAAAGTATCGGCGGATAGTACAAAGTAGTACAGCCGCCGATAGTTTTTAAGGGATGTGACGCAAATGCGTGCTTTTCACAACAAATGCATCACGCTAAATATATTTAAGCCTCAAGTGCAAAACGCTTGTAAGCCACAACAGTAGCCTCCTTGTCGGTGCGAGCGAGGAGCTCTCGGATAGACTCCTTCTCACCAACAACAGCCTGGTTGAGCAAAGTGTTCTCCTCAAAGAACTTACGCATCTTACCCTCAGCAATCTTCTCAAGAATAGCCTCAGGCTTGTTAGCGTTCTTAGGATCTTGCTTCATCTGCTCGAGAGCGATAGCCTTCTCCTTCTCAACTACATCTGCAGGGCAGTCGTCAACATCGATTGAGAGCGGAGCCATTGCAGTTGCCTGCATAGCGATCTGCTTTGCAACCTCCTCAGATACCTCCTTGTTGAAACCGAGGATAGTACCGAGCTTCTTGTTGAAGTGAACATAAGCGCAGATATATGCAGCCTCGATGCGAGCGTAGTAAGCGAGCTCACACTTCTCACCGGTCTGACCAGACTTCTCGGTAACGAGCTCCTCAACAGTACGGCCCTCGCCGTTCTGAACTGCGAGCAAAGCGTCACGATCAGCTGCGTCTGCTGCTACTGCAAGGTCGAGCAACTGGTTTGCAGTTGCAGAGAACTCTACATTCTGAGCAACAAAGTCAGTCTCGCAAGCCAAGCAAAGGATATAACCCTTGTTCTCAACGATCTTAGTTACAACAACGCCCTCAGTTGCGCTACGGTCAGCACGCTTTGCAACGATGAGCTTACCCTTCTCGCGGATGATGTCCTGTGCACGCTCAAAATCGCCCTCAGCATCCATAAGTGCCTTCTTGCAATCCATCATACCGGCACCGGTCATCTTGCGGAGCTTCATTACATCAGCTGCCTTAATTTCTATTGCCATAATTGTGTTGTTTTAACGGTTGGTAAATAATTACTCAGCTGCCTCAGTTGAAGCAACGATCTCAGCAGCTGCATTCTCCTGAGCATCTACAGCAGCCTTAACATTGCGCTTTACGCGGTTACGGCCCTGCTTTGCAGGAGCTTCTGTGTTAGCCTCAGCCTCGAGGTCTGCCTTCTCGCGCTCGAGCTTACGCTCCTCAAGACCCTCTGCGATAGCAGCGCATACAGTGTCGAGAACTACAGCGATTGACTTTGTAGCATCGTCATTTGCAGGGATTACATAATCGATGTCGGTTGGATCACAACAAGTATCTACCATTGCAAATACAGGGATGTTCAAACGCTTTGCCTCGCGAACTGCGTTCTGCTCCTTCTGCACATCGATAACGAAGAGTGCTGAAGGGAGACGGTTCAAGTCAGCAATTGAGCCGAGGTTCTTCTCGAGCTTTGCACGCTGACGAGCAATCTGGAGCTTCTCACGCTTTGAGAAGTTGTCAAAGATGCCATCTGCAGACATCTTGTCAATTGTGGCCATCTTCTTAACGGCCTTTCTTATAGTAGGGAAGTTTGTAAGCATACCGCCAGCCCAACGCTCTGTAACATAAGGCATAGCGACTGCTGCTACCTTTTCGGCAACAATCTCCTTAGCTTGTTTCTTGGTTGCAACAAACAACACGCGACGACCGCTCTTTGCGATCTGCTTGAGTGCCTCTGCTGCCTCATCAAGCTTCACTACAGTCTTGTGAAGGTCGATGATGTGGATGCCGTTCTTCTCCATAAAGATATATGGTGCCATTCTTGGGTTCCACTTGCGCTTCAAGTGACCAAAGTGAACGCCGGCCTCCAATAATGTATTAAAATCTGTACGAGCCATTTTAATCTCTGTTTTTTGTGTTTTTATAAATCTCTTTATTTCAACTCAACAAGTAGCGAATAGTCGATCTGTTGAGTTTTCCGCGACAGGGCAATCGGTAAGTAGTACATATATTATATATATAGTCGAGCCGATTTGTAACCCAATGTCGTGCTTTGCCGAAATAGTTGATCGGTAAGGATTAACGCTTACTGAACTGGAACTTACGGCGTGCGCCTGGCTGACCCGGCTTCTTACGCTCAACCTCGCGTGAGTCACGAGTAAGGAAGCCATTCTTCTTAAGAACAGCGCGATACTCAGGGTTGATCTCGCACAATGCGCGAGCGATACCCATACGAGCAGCCTCAGCCTGACCCTTGATACCACCACCTACGAGGTTGACTACTACATCAAAGCTCTCGGTAGTCTCGGTAACGAGCAACGGCTGCTTTACCTCGTACTGAAGAATGTTCAGTGGGAAGTAAACTGCAAGCTCCTTCTGGTTGATTGTAATGTTACCTGTACCTGGCTTCACGAATACGCGAGCAACAGCGGCCTTACGGCGACCAACAGTGTTTACAACTTCCATAATGTTTACTTAATCTCGTTTAACTTAATTGACTTAGGCATCTGCGCTGCGTGAGGATGCTCAGCACCAGCATATACCTTCAAATTTTTGAAAATAGCAGCACCGAGACGAGTCTTAGGGAGCATACCCTTTACAGCCTCCTCGATAACAGCTGTCGGCTTACGGTTGAGCAAGTCAGCAGGAGTAGCGAAACGCTGACCACCCGGATAGCCGGTGTGACGAACATAGACCTTGTCGGTCAACTTCTTGCCTGTGAGCTTCACCTTCTCAGCGTTGATTACGATAACATAGTCACCGCAGTCAGCGTGTGGAGTGTAGCTAGGCTTGTTTTTACCACACAGAATCTTTGCGACCTGTGAAGCCAAACGACCCAACACCTCGTTAGTTGCATCGATAACTACCCACTCTTTGTTGGCAGTTGCTGCATTAACCGAGATGGTTTTGTAGCTTAATGAATCCATTTGTTGTTAATTAATACTTGTTGTTAATAAATTATAATCCAACCTCGCACATTGCGAGTGCGCAAAGATACGACATTTTTCCGAATTACACAACTTTTTCAAAAAATTAACTATCTATTTCTGCTCATTGTGTAATTTTCTCTGTTAAAAACAGATAAGTGGCTCATTCAACGCAATGAACCACTTATATATTTTATCGAAAAACGGCTATTTCACTCTCAGCACTTTGCCTATCTGGAGTATCGTTGTGGACTTGATACCATTGAGGCGACAAAGGGTTGCAACGGTCGTACCATTACGCTTTGCAATAAGGCCCAAGTTATCTCCCGGGCGCACCTTATAGTAGCGTTTTTCTGCCGAGAGGGCATTCTCTTTCTTCTCTGCGCCCTCACGCTCGATTTCGGCATTAAAGTCCTGCTCATACTTTGAGAATATACTAAAGTACGCCTTTTTGAGCAAGAAAAAGTCACGACGGAGTTCTCCCGTACGGAAATTTATAAGACGCTCAGGATCAAACGACTGACCATAGTAGCGCGTCTCAAAATGGAGGTGGGGTCCTGTACTTCTACCAGAGTTACCACCCAAGCCTATAGGCTGACCCGCAACTACCCTATCATTCTCCTCCACAAGACGCTTTGAGAGGTGACCGTGGTATGTCTCAAGACCATTGTCGTGACGGATAATAATGAGCGTACCATAGCCCGTCTCTGTTGCCTTTGAGAAGCGCACGCGACCATCAAAAGCCGAGCAGATTGTATCGCCCACCTTGACTGCCATATCGATACCGTTATGGGCGCGACGATGACGCATACCATAGCGCGAAGTGATACGACCGACATAGGGATAGCGATAACTCTTAAGGCTATCCACAAGGTTTATTGCTACGCTTGAAGGGAGCGAGTCATACTTTACGCTGCGATATGCCGAGATGTTATCATTGTCCCAAAAGCGGCTATAAACGGTCGAATCCTGCTCTATCTTGAGAGGATTGATATAACGCCAAGTGCCGTCATTAAAGAGCAGCACCTTCAGCGACGTGCTCTGAGTAGCCAAAGTATCAACCACAATAGGATTTGACACAGGCTTGATTGGCTGAACCGCAAGAGAGTCAAGCGCATAAAGGTTTGTTGTGGCAAGAAGTGCCACAACCAAAACAAAGAGTCTGATCATATATTATCTATTTTCTTTTAGCAAATCCTCTGCACACTCAAGTTGAGCATAAAACTCCTCGCCAAAACGACGAATGATAGGCTCCTTGAGTGACTTATAGACCGGAATACCCAACTTTTTACCATTAGCACACGCTGCCGAACAGACACTCCAGCGGTGGTAATTTAGACCAACCGTGCCATTTGAGAACTCTACAACACGAATTGGGTAGAGGTGACACGATATCGGCTTTTTGAACGAACATTTACCCGCGCGATAAGCAGCCTCAATAGCGCAGAGTGTTATACCCTGCTCATTGACAAAGGTATAAGCACATTCGCAGTCGTTAACAAGCGGAGTGGTATAATCGCCATCACAATCAACAACCATAAAACCCTGCTCCTCTACGGCCGCTATACCCTCAGGTGTCATATAGGGTTTATAATTCTCATACTCCTGCTCCAAGATATCAACCTCGTCAATATCCAGCGGAGCACCCGAATCGCCCTCAATACAACACTGACCTTTACAAGCTGCTATGTCGCAACAGAAATGCTCGGTAAGCAGGTCGGTACTTACAATTTTGCCATCAATCTCTATCATCCTAAGGAAGTGGTTCTTCATAGTTGTTACTTTTTACCAAATCGACTAAGCGAGTCCTCGATGACAATATCGTAAAGCTCACCAAGGGTCATACCCGCCTCGCGCACCTGCTTTGGCACGATACTGCCGCTACTCATACCCGGTATGGAGTTTATCTCTATCATATAAGGCTCGCCCTGCTCAGTTACAATAAAGTCAATACGCACAATACCACTACAACGACAAGCGCGATAGGCCTCAAGGGTCATACGGTTAAGTTTCTCCTTTATCTGCTCGCTGATAGGGGCAGGGGTAATCTCATCTGAAAGACCGGCAATATATTTAGCCTCGTAGTCAAAAAAGTCGCGCTTGGAGACAATCTCAGTGATAGGCAAAAGTATCTCGCGGTCCTGAGTAACAACCACACCACAACCCATCTCGCGACCAACGATGCACTCCTCGATAAGCACCTGGTCACTCTCGGCAAATGCCGCCTCAACAGCTGCGGCAATCTGCTCGGCTGAAGTAACTTTTGTCACACCGAAGCTGCTGCCACTTGCATTAGGTTTAACAAAGAGCGGCAACCCAAGCTCAGCCACAATAGTCTGAGGGTCAACAACATCGGCTCTACCGAGTAAAATTTCACGCGCCAAGTTGATACCTCGTCCTGCTACGGCACGCTTGGTCGAAATCTTGTCGAAAGTAATTGTCGATGATGTCTGCGAGCAAGAGGAGTATGGGATACCCATCATATCCAAATAGCCCTGCAACTTACCATCCTCACCAGGGGTGCCGTGGATGATAATAAGGGCATACTCAAACTCGGTACGCTCGCCGGCAACGGTAAGCGAAAAATCGTTCTTATCGACCTCCCACTTTGAGCCATCTGCTGCAGTATAGGTCATATTGCGATAGTGCAAATCGATAAGCTTGACATCGTATTTAGAGGCATCGAGAGCCTGAGCAATCTGTGCTGCACTATTGAGAGCAATCTCTCGCTCGGAGGAGTTTCCTCCAGCCAAGAGCGCCACTTTTAATCTATCTTTCATTTTACCAAATTTTATTGTTCTTAATATATTGCGCCACCTCGGGGCAGACCATATCGTCTATCGTGCGGCCGTCGGCAAGAGCCTTGCGCACATCCGTTCCCGAGTAATCAAAAAGAGGCGCATCATCTAAAAATATTACCTTATCAGCCAATTTTTCTATACTGTAACCACTACGAGGATAGACATAGATAGGATAGTGGGCTAAAATAGCCTCATACTCCTTCCAACAATCAAAGCGCTCGATATTATCGGCACCCATAAGTATTGAAAAGCGCATTTTATCGCCAAAATTGTCACTCAAAAAGCGAAGGGTGTCAATAGTGTATGATGGGCGCGGGAGGGTAA
>JAFNYE010000015.1 GCA_017383345.1 Alistipes sp.
AGGCAAGACCGATGAGAATGGTTGTTACAAGATTAACGCAAGGTACAACACAAATCTGCTTATAAAGGCGGCAGGTTACGACTATACAGGTTTAGTACTCAAAGCAGACCCGACACAGCGAGTTGCGCTATTGCCTATCACGGGCAAAAAGTACTATTTTGAGTATCCCGAATCACTCAAGTCGGAGCTTGAGTATCCGCTCTATGTTGTAAATGGGGTATTCGTTCCATCCTTTAAGCCTTACAACCACACCGACGAGCAGATAGCCGAGGTGACAACTACAAAGAAGTGGAACAAGGTCACAAAGGAGATATTCAAAGGTACAGATATTGAGAATATTGATGTTGCAAAGCGTGGTGTTATAATGGTTGCCACAAAGGAGTATATTGCATTCAACACTAGAAAAAATAAGATTGGTTATACCGTTATTGCAGTTGATAAAGAGGGCAAGCCGATAGAGGGAGCGTCAATCTACATCAGACGCGGCAAGGCAGACAAGGTGGGAGATTTAGAGTTCAGTGCCAGAGCAGGCAGAAGGGCTGTGATTATCTCCGCCAAGTATGAGGCCTACCCTTTCAAGCTCACCGAGCAGCGCGAGATATTTGTAGAGATGGTAGAGAAACCGAAGCCGGAGGTCATTCCGACAAAGCAGATGCCGTCATTCAACGGAGGCTCGATACCTCAATTCAGGCAGTGGTTTATGAACTACACTAACGAAGAGCTGCAAAAGTGTATTCAGAGTGAGGATACCTATGTTGTTGCAAAGTTTATCGTTGGCAAATCAGGCAATGTTGCCTGCGTAGAGATTGTTAAACATAACAATCCTCGTGCGGCTCACGTGGTAAAGAAGGCTATCTACCGCTCTCCACAATGGAGCCCAGGCATAGAAAATGGCAAACCTGTAAGTGTTGCCTATACCCTGCCGGTCAACATTGGTGGCACAGCTGGATATTAGGGTTTCCTTGCTACGCAGTACAGCTAACGCTGCGATTAAGCCGAACGCAATCAAACTTGTTTGAATTGCTGAGGCGGAGCAGTGAAGGGTTGCTAAAAGCAAGCCAATGGCTAATAAGAGTTCGCACGCCGTGTATTACTTGCACTGTTTTATCGTCAAAAGTATGCAGATGCGGTACATCGTGAGATAGGCACGGATGGGACATACTGCGGTATTTCCCATTCGGGACTATGAGAGATGTGCCGCAGGTGCGTGCTTTTCATGATAAAACCCAATTTGTCGTCAAAATGTGTTAGAGATGGTGCATCGTGCAAAAAAGCAACGGCGGATAGTACTAAAACGTACAGCCGCCGTTGATTTTTAAGGGATGTGCCATATATGACACATTTTCACGACAAATTACTCCATTGGGAAGATACGTATCTCTGTCACCCCCTCAACTGCACTCTTCAGCGCCTCAATATCGGTCTTTTCATCTACCTGGCCGTAGTGGTATGGGTAGAAAAGTTTTGGTTGGATGGCCTTAACGACGCGGGCAGCCTGCTCGACGGTCATGGTATAAGGCTGATTGACTGGCAGAAAGGCGACATCGACATCCTTAAGGGCAAGCACATCTTCGTTATCCTCAGTATCACCCGCGATATAGATTGTTGTACCGCCCAAAGTAATCAGGTAGCCGCAATCCTCACGAGACTCTGGATGGAAATCGGTATGACCCTCGGAGATATTATATGCTGCAACGGCGCGCACGGTAACACCCTCAACGGGCATAGAGATAGCACGCGGGAGCATAGTGACGCAGTCGTGCTCAAAGGCCTCGGCAGAGGTTTTGTCACAGAGGATAACAGTACCCTCTTTCTGTAAGCGCTCGATGGTTGCCATCTCGAGGTGGTCGTAGTGCGAGTGGGTAACAAGGATAGCATCGGCCTTAGGCTGATTGTCCCAATCGAACTCGCCCACAGGATCGACATAGAGTTGCAGGCCGTTCCACGCAATGCCGAGCGAGGCGTGAGCGTAGAAGGTGAAGGTTATCTGCGAGCCATCGGCTGCAGTAATAGTATCCTGCGGATATGCAGTTGCACTCTTCTTGGCGCAACCAAACAGCATCGAAAATAAAGACATAAGTATAAACAGTTTTCTCATAGCATTACAAATTTAGGGATATTTTGTGAAAATATCAATATTTAGAGTTATTTTTGCGATATGAAAGTTATTATCAAGACTCTTAAGGCTATTGTTTCGCTGATTCTAGTGGCTCTGTTGGCAGTTATTGCGACGAGTGTTTCGCTTGTCTACGACTTTGACTCTCCGAAGCCATTTAGTGGTAGCGAGATATTCAATCCATACAGCAACTTCGACAGCGCTACTGGTTGGTCGCGTGCCAATTTTCACACACATACCCGTGTAGAGGGGCCTCTGAACGAGTGTGAGTACTCTCCAGAGCAGACGCTCGAATTTTACGACCGTTTTAATTACGAGATTGTCACCCTATCCAACCACAACGAAATTACCCCGCATCCAACAAGTGATACGAGGGTATACGAACACGGATACAACATTGCCAAGTTCCACAAACTCGTATTTGGTGCCGAAAAGGAGTGGAGGTTTGACAAT
>JAFNYE010000199.1 GCA_017383345.1 Alistipes sp.
AAAAAATAAGGCAGAAAACTCTGCCTTATTTTGTTATTTTCTACGACGGCGTCGGCGTTGTTGTGCGCGTCGATATTGTATCACTTTGCGACGGATGCCGAAGAAGAGCATTGTTAGAAGTGTTATACCGATGACGATAAGCACCCACGGCTTTACAACCTCACCCTTGACTCTTGCCCACATTTCGAGCATCTGCTCTGTGCGCGCGCCTGAGTCGTGCATCATAGCACAACGCTCAATAACCTTACGGTCAGGATACTGAACAGCGTCTATTTTTACACTCTTGGCTTGCTCGCCAAAGAAGTAGCTTACATCAACGGTGTTCTCAAGGCTGTCGTCAATTTTTGCCTCCAAAATCTCGGGTGTGGCAACAGCGCTGACATAACCGATAGCGTCCATATTGCGCAGAGCGATATCAGGGCGGCACATAAAGTTGATAAAGTAGCGTGCAGCTTTAACATTTTGGGCGTACTTAGGGATAACCCAGCCGTCAAACCATACATTACTACCCTCATCTGGTACATAGTAGTCGAGTGTGACACCAACAGCAGCGGCCTCCTCAATAGCCCAAACTGCGTCGCCACTCCAAGTAAGGTTGATATATGCCTTCTCTTTGGTCATCATCTCCTTGCCGAAGTCGGCCTCCCAACCTGCTACAAGGTGTTTTGCCTGCTTGAGAAATCTCTCTACAAGAGCGATAGACTCGTCTGAGGCGTCATACATAACCTCATCCATAGTCACCTCGCCACGATCAATGGCCTCGCGCTTAAGATAGACCAAAATAGGGCCATATACATCGCGAAAAGCATCCTTGATAAATATCTTCTTGCGGAACTGCTCATTGTGGAGTATAGACCACGATGACGCCTGCCCGGGAGTGACATACTTAGTGTTGTAGAGCAGACCTGTTGTTCCCCACATATAGCCTACCGAGTAGTCGTTGGCATTCTTTCCCGAGCCGTCAATCATATTGAAGCGGTCGATGATGTATGGCGAGATATTGCTGTCAATATAGTTCGGTGTCTTGCCGAAATTTTTGTCTATAGGCAGCAGCAGGTTGTTGCGCAACATACGCTCGATGATATACTCCGACGGGCAAACCACATCGAAGTCCTCCTTGCCTCGCTCAATTTTAGCGAGCATAATCTCGTTAATGTCGAAGAGCTGATAGATAACCTCCACCTCCTCGCCTGTCTGCTCTTTATACCACTGCTCAAACTCGGGGATTACATCCTCGTCAATATAGTCAGCCCAGTTATAAACCTTGAGTGTATGTTCGCGGTCGGCTGCCCAAAGTGAGCCCAAAGTGAAGCTAAGAGCTACACAAAGTGTAAAAAATCTTCTCATTATATATTTTCTGCTT
Organism: Alistipes sp.; assembly: GCA_017383345.1. Classification (GTDB taxonomy): domain Bacteria; phylum Bacteroidota; class Bacteroidia; order Bacteroidales; family Rikenellaceae; genus Alistipes. Next base: position 1,364 of record JAFNYE010000199.1, read on the forward strand.
TACGAGCTGCGCGTCGTGCGCGTATGTTGATAATGATGAGCAACAGCAATACTGTCACAAAGATTATTGTTGACAAAGGTCTGAGTTCAGGAGTAAGACCACCCTTGCGTGCGTCGGCATAGATAAATGTCGAGAGGGTCTCAAGACCCTGATTACCCTTTGTAAATATTGTTACAGCAAAGTCGTCAATCGAGAGTGTGAAGGCCAAAATAAAGCCGGAAATCATACCTGGACGGATCTCCGGTATAATTACTTTCCACAGAGCCTGAAGTGGCGTTGCTCCCAAATCGAGGGCAGCCTCGTAGATGTTGGGGTTCATTTGCTGTAGTCGTGGCATAACGCTCAATACCACATAAGGGGTACAGAAGGCGATATGGGCAAGCACAACGGTCAGGTAACCTTGAGTAATTCCGAGGGTGATAAAGAGCAAAAAGAGCGAAATACCCGTAATAATATCGGGGTTGAGCATCGGAATATTGTTCAGCAATGTAATTGCCTGACGCTTTCTGCCTCGCAGATTGTGTATGCCTATAGCGGCAAAGCTGCCCAGAATGGTCGATATAGCCGCTGCGATAATGGCGATAGTAAAGGTGTTCTCAATAGCCGAGAGCAAGCCGTTGCCTACACCACCTGAAAAGAGCGAGGTGTAGAGCTTTGTCGAAAAACCTGTCCAGTTACCCAATACCTTAGCCTCGGTAAACGAGAATATGCCGATGATGATAATCGGTGCATAGAGCAGAGCCAAGAGTAGCCACAGGTATGTTTGTGCAAAAAACTTCTTCATTATAGCAGTCCTCCCTCATTTTGTGACTGTTCGTCGCCGTCAGAGAATAGCGATGTGATACCGATAATCACAAGCATAATGAGCGACAAGGCAGCGCCATAGTTCCACATTCCGTTATTGATATTCTCCTGTATTGTCGTACCGAAGAGCTTGATGTTGTTCATTGTCAACAACTCGGCTATGGCAAAGGTTGATATGGTTGGCATAAAGACCATCATAATGCCGCTGGTAATGCCCGGCATAGAGAGTGGTACGGTGACCTTCCAAAATACGGTGCTCGGCTTGGCTCCCAAATCTTGTGCCGCCTCGATAAGCGAGTGGTCCATCTTCTGCAAGGTGTTGTAGATAGGGTATATCATAAACGGTAAAAAGTTATAAACCATACCGAACATGAGCGCACCCTCACCCAGCGGAATGTGGATAAAGTCAAACAGAGCCACGGTTGCCAATGTGCGCACGAGGATGTTTATCCACATAGGCAGAATAAAGAGCATAACGGCAGTCTGCGAACGATTGAGGTTCTTGTTGCTCAAAATGTAGGCAGCAGGATAACCCAAAAGTATGCAGAGGAAGGTTGTTACCAACGCAATACCAATAGAGTATATAAAGGTATTTACAGCCTCAGGCTGAGTGACAAACTTAATGAAGTTCTGCATTGAGAACTCGCCGCTGTTATCTGTAAAGGCAAATATGACAATGAGCAGCAATGGCAACGCTACAAATATTGCCAAAAACAGGGCGTATGGTATGGCCCAGTTGCTGCGACGATATGACTTGAATAATTTCATCGGTTACACTCTCTTGGTAATGTGCAAATCGGATGCAGAGATAGATATACCCACAAGGTCGCCCTTGTCCCAGATGTCGTTGGTATCGACATAGACCTTTTCTCCATCGTCGGTAAGTACGGTCAAGTGGTAGTGGTTGCCTTTGTAGAGTATAAATTCAACCTCGCCCATAACTGTTCCGTCCTCCTTGTTGTCCTGCAGCTCTACGCGGTTGAAGTTAACCGATGCGTAGATGTTATCACCCTCCTTTAGACCGCAATCGGCACACTCAAACTCGGCACCGAGAATTTCTACGGTGGTAGGCGATGTCATTCGTCCCTCAAAGGTGTTGCAGATACGCTCCTTCTGCATAACATGTATATCTGACGGCTTGATGAACATTCCTACGGTGCTACCAACCTCAAAGGCGTTGTAGTCCTGAATCATCAGCTCATAACCCTTATCGGTTTCAACGAACATTTCGTAGTGAACGCCCTTGAAGATGCACGACTTTACTGTGCCTGTAAATTTGGCATTCTCGGCATTGGCAATGATGTATATATCCTCAGGGCGGACAACCACATCTACAGGAGCATTTGAGCCAAAGCCCTTATCAACGCACTCAAAGGTGTGGCCGATAAACTCAACCTCAAGGTCGTGAGCCATTGTGCCGTTGAGGATGTTGCTCTCGCCAATAAAGTCTGCTACAAACGAGTTGATAGGCTCGTTGTATATATCGATAGGTGTGCCAATCTGCTGAATTTTGCCATCGCTCATAACCACTACGGTGTCGGAGAGAGTCAATGCCTCCTCCTGGTCGTGAGTTACATAGATGAAGGTGATACCCAACTCCTGGTGCATCTGCTTGAGCTCCATCTGCATATCCTTACGCATCTTCAGGTCAAGAGCAGCCAATGGCTCATCCAGAAGCAACACCTTTGGTCGGTTTACAATTGCGCGGGCAATCGCTACACGCTGCTGTTGACCACCTGAGAGTGAGTTTACATCGCGATCCTCATAGTCGGTCATACTAACCATTCTCAGAGCTTTGCGAATGCGAGTCTCAATCTCCTGAGCCGGAACTTTATTCAACTTTAAGCCGAAGGCTATATTCTCGTACACATTCAGGTGCGGAAATAGGGCATATCGCTGAAAAACGGTATTGAGCGGACGCAGATGTGGTGGCACTTCGGTTATATTGTTGCCATCCATCACAATCGCGCCTGAGTCGGGCTTGAGGAAGCCTGCAATCATTCTGAGCAGCGTTGTCTTACCGCAGCCGGATGGACCGAGCAGAGTGATAAACTCGCCACGGCGAATATCGAGGTTGATATCGTTCAGCACCACCTTGTCGCCAAACGATTTGGACAGATGCTCGATTTTGATGATAGTGTTTGTCTTGTTATCCATTTTATTTGTGCTTACAAATAAGGTTGGTTAGATTGAAATGATATGTTGCGCCAATACTTAGGGCGATACTCTTAGCGTAGTTGTTTGATGCGATGGTTGCGTGCAGACGCAAGTCCTTGCCGGACTTTAGTGGATAGTAGTTTACGCCACCGCCATAGAAACCATACGAGCGACTTGATAGGTCGGTCGGAATAAACGAAAACTCATCTTCGTAACCAAAGATATCCATTGCCGAGCGGTACTCATATCCGCCCTTGACAAATATTTCAACCTTGTCGGTTGGGGCGTAGCATAGTTTGGCACTAACAGTTGCCTCGTGGTTGTGACCATCGTAGTTTAGGTGCTTATACATAAGGTCAACCTCGGCACTGAAGTTGTCACAATAGAAGGCGTTGCCCAGAGAGGCTATTTTGATAAAGTTACCACGCTCAAACTCTATGAGGTTTGCTGACCAAATAGGTGCAAAGCAACCATACTCACCATACCAGATAAATGAGTAGCTGAAGAGCTTACTCTTGAACGGAAACTCGCCAAAAGGGGAAGATGCAGCCTGAAATGCGAGGGTAGAGGCCTCGTCTTTGGTGGCATACTCAACTTTTGCACCCCATTGATAAATGGCGCAGTTGTGCCAAAATGTTGAACAGAGGGTTGGGTGTTGGTCAACATCCATAGGGTCAAGCTCGTAGCCGCCAATGGCGAGCATATCTTTACCGAGGGTAAAGGTGAAACGACCTACGGTGTAACTGAGAGTGAGCCAATCGATAAAATCGACATCGTCAGAGCGAAAAGCGTTCTGATAGAGCGCTTTAGGGTCGGTAGATAGCCAATGGTTGGACATTGAGTAACTAAAGTTTTCGCCTACCGAGCCTTCGAAAAGTGTGTAAAGGGAAGATGTGCCGAAATCCACACCGTTAATGCCCTCACTGCCTGTCGGAATGTAAGGGTTTACTTCAAATCGAGGCGAGATTATCAGCGTTGGAACATTGTCTGATGCCTTAGCCTCTTGTAAGCAGGTACAAAAGTAGCATAGTGTTGCTACTGTCAGAACAAATATTTTTCTCATTTCCCATAAAAAATAATAGATGGTTCAGAGTGCAAATTTAACTAAAAATTTCAAAATTCAAAGTGATACGCCTAAAATTATAGTTACAATATTATTATAATAACAAGGTTTTCTCAGCACACCCCACGAAAGTGCAATGGTTTAACCAATAATAAAACCACAATAGTTACCAATAATCCCAGATATCTTCAAACATCCAAGTTATTGGTAACCATTTCACTGAAGGGATTTACCGAGAATTTTTTGTTATATTAGTGATATTGTAACTAAATAATTACTATTTTTGACATCTGATATAATCTCTTAACAAGAGTTAAAAGCTATATTAGAAAGTAAATCCTATATGTATGCAAAATGAATTTGCTGTCGTCTTACGAGTATCTTCACCTGCACTGCCAAATGTAGT
>JAFNYE010000200.1 GCA_017383345.1 Alistipes sp.
CAACATCCTGTTCGTTCTTCTCAGGGAACGAGTCGGCTATCTGCCTTACAATCAGCGCACGACGGTAGCGCACAATGTAGCACAACACAAAGTACAAAGTTCCGCCAAGAAAGTTATACCGCACCCAATGGGGCAGAATAGCTACTGAGCGGCAGAACAACCAGAGGCTCTTTGCGCCAAAGCTCAATTTAGGTTTTACACTCTTCATTTTAGGGGAAAGGGTTAGGTTTTCATCTGTTACTTGCGCGTATATATCACCTCGCCTGTAACGGGGTCGGGATGATATTTCCAGCGGCGGTGTGACCACATCCAGCGCGACGGCTCACGGCAGATATCCTGTTCAAGCAGGCGTGCATAGCGCTCTGTAATCTCGTGCTTGGCAACACTCTCCACGCCATCATATACCACCTTTACCTCGCCACGGTACTCTCCCGCCCTGATGCGGCTCATACTGAAGTAGAGCACCGGCAGACCGAACTTGAGGGCCAAATGTTCGCCACCCTCAAAAAAGAGGGTCTTATGGTTCAAAAAGTCGTACCAATGCACATCGCCCTGAGGTGGAGAGTTTTGGTCGGCAATAAGTCCAAGCAGCAACTGCTTACCATCTACGCCCTGATTGCGGTTAGAGAGGAAGTAACGGAGCACCTCAGCACTCGGCACCGGCAGCGCACTTTCGCTACTACGCAGCTTGAAATAAAATTGGTCCCACGCCTGGCTTGAGAGCGGGTGGTAGGCACAAATGGTCAGGTGGTTGGCAAAGCACAAACCCGCAAATTGGGCATACTCCCACAAATTATGGTGCGACGAGAGAAAGACAAAGTGCTTACCCTCAACCAAATCGAGGATATGTTGTGGCACCTCGACCTTGAGAGCCCTCTTGCGAGCCTCAACATCCATAGCGGCAAGAGACATTGTACCCACAAACGACTCGGCCAAAGTGTGGTAATACTCGTTGCCTATAGCCTCAATCTCTGCCTCCGACTTGAGAGGAAAACTCTCGGCAAGCTGACCGAAGATAACCTTACGGCGGTAGCGCATAACATAGCGAAGCACAAAGTATATAAAGTTGCACACAACGCCATATCGGAGCCAACGGGGCATTAGGGCGATACCCTTAGATATCCACCACAGCACCTTTGCGCCAAAATTCAACTTGATTTGACTACTCTTCATCCTCCTGCTCCTGCTGCGCTCTGCTCTTCAAATCCTTGCCCGCCAGGACAATCACAAACTCTCCCTTTGGCTGATGCTCCTTAAAGTGGGCAAGCACCTGCGCCAAAGTACCACGCACAGTCTGCTCGAACTTTTTGGTTATCTCGCGACTCACAGCCACCTGACGCTCCTGTCCGAAATGCTCTATAAGCTGTTCCAAACACTTGACAACGCGAAATGGCGACTCGTAGAATATGATTGTACGGCTCTCCTCAGCAAGCTCGGCAAGGCGCTTGTTGCGACCCTTCTTCTGTGGCAAAAAACCCTCAAAGCAGAAGCGGTCACACGGAAAACCACTCTGCACAAGGGCGGGGATGCAAGCGGTAGCTCCAGGCAGAGTCTCCACCTCTATGCCCTGCTCCACACAGGTACGCACAAGCAGAAAACCAGGGTCGGAGATACCGGGTGTACCCGCATCGGATACCAGTGCGACATTTTTGCCCGCCTCAATAGCCTCGGCTACGCTGCGCACGGTGGCGTGCTCGTTAAACTTGTGGTGCGAACGCAAGGGTTTATCTATGCCCAGATGCTTGAGCAATACCGCCGAGGTGCGAGTATCCTCTGCAAGGATAAAATCGACCTCGCCCAAGATGCGCACAGCACGCATAGTGATATCCTCAAGGTTGCCAATGGGGGTTGGAACGATATATAATTTTGCCATAACTATCTATACTTTCTTTGCAACAAATCGACAATCAGCTTTGCGCCCTCCGACGATGGTCTCCACGCGAAGTTCTCGGCTATGTATATGATGCTGTCGTCAAGGTTATCCATCTTGTCAAGCTCGTCAATGGTCTTGTCATAGAGAGCATTGTCGCCATCAAACAGGTCGCGTATAAGCATAAACTTATGACCCACGGTTATCGCCTCGCGCAATGAATTTACAGCCGTACTCTCGCCCACGCTTGGCTGCGCTACGATTGTGTCGGCTATGGTTGTAACACTCTCCACACTCTCGCCCAAGACCTTTGTAGGCTCGGCAAAAGGCTTTGGCGCAACCTCTGCTTGCGGTGCAGGGGCTATCTGCGGCTCGACAACAGGCTCAGGCTCGGACACCTTAACCTCCGCAGGGGCTATCTGGGGCTCGGCCTTTGGGGTTGGGGTCGGCTCGTCGCCATAGAGGGTTATAAGACGGCGACGCGAGTGGCTCTTAGGGCGAACAACCTGTGGCTCAAAACCAAAGAGCGACTGCTCAACAACGCCATCAACCGCGGGTGCAGACTCCACCACGGGAGTTTCGACAACGGGCTCTGGCGCAGGCTCAACAACGGGGGCAACCACCTCAGGCTCCGGCTCACTATGCTCCTCAGGCTCCTCAACCGACAACTCTTGCTCGGCTTGCGACTTAGGCGCAACCTCTTCAGGCTGCTCGGCTATAGGCTCGGAGTTATCAGTCTCTTCTGCCACCTCTGCCCCTTCTGCGTCCTCAGCTTCCTCATTAGTTTCGGCCACATCCTCTACATCCTCCTGTTCATCTGCGAGGATAAACTCAACCTCCACCTCAGGCTCGTCGCATTGCTCCTCTTGCTCCTCCTCTTGCTCTTGAGCTGGTGCAGGGGCAGGCTGATACATCTCAACCGAGGCGCTTACGGCCGTAACAGTTGGGGCGACATAGTCAAAGCGGAGCAGTTGGTATGCCTCGCGGATTTTATCTATAGCCGCATCGCGGTCGATAGTCATACCGTCGCGCTCAAAATCCTCAATAAGGGTTATAGCTGCCAAAAGTTTGGACTTTATCTCTGTGCAATTCATTGTGTTGATATTTACCAAAATGCGAAAGTAGCTCTTTTTTCGCTCTATTGCAAATTTATCAAATGATAAATTCTATCTCCTTGAACAAAAAGCTCGTTACACGACCGTCATCAAGTTCGACAACAAGTTCGCCCTGAGGCTTGACACCTCGTATAATGCCCCCAAATTTTTCGCCGTTGGGCAGGGCGTAAATATGGCGTTCATCACGGCGGTAAAGCGCTGAGTGATAGTCACTTTGCAGCGCATCCCACTCACCACGGCGCAACTGCTCGTAACGGTGGGCAAGGGACTGTTCAAAATCTCGCAAAAGAGCCTCAAGTTCATACCTCTTACCCGTAAGCAGAGCGAGTGACACAGGGTTAGGAATATCGCTCGGGAAGTCGGTCTGGTTGACATTTATACCTATACCGACAATTGTTCGCGCGAGTTTACCTGCTGCGTAGGAGTGTTCAATAAGTATTCCCACAGCCTTTTTGTCACCCACATAGATATCGTTCGTCCACTTAACAGCCGTCTTGACCCCCAGAGAGGCAAAAAAGTCGGTCAGAGCCAGCGCCACAGCCTCAAGGAGCATAAACTGCTCGGTTACGGGCAGAAAGGTAGGCTCAAGCACCACCGAGAAGGTCAAATTCTCGCCCGCACGGCTCTGCCAGGTATGCCCACGCTGACCACGACCCGCAGTCTGAAAATCTGCCCACACAATATCCCCGTCGCGATACTTCGCATCGCGGGCATCGTCGTTGGTTGAGGCGGTTTTATCGAAGTGATAAATCATAGCCGTTAGCTGACATTAAAGTCGCGCAGAGCGTCGTTGAGGGTTGTTTTCTTATCGGTGGACTCCTTGCGCTGACCGATAATCAGGGCGCAAGCAACATTGTATGTACCCGCAGGGAACTGCTTAGGATAGGTGCCCGGGATAACGATAGAGCGCGGTGGAACATAACCCTTATAGGTCTTAGGCTCAGCGCCTGTAACATCGATGATATGGGTAGAGCCCGTAATAACCACATTTGAGCCGATAACGGCCTCGCGGCAGATGTGCGCACCCTCGACAATGATAGCGCGGCTGCCGATGAAGCAGTTGTCCTCGACAATAACGGGAGCAGCCTGCACAGGCTCCAACACGCCACCAATGCCTACGCCACCACTGAGGTGGACATTTTTACCTATCTGCGCACAAGAGCCCACGGTAGCCCAAGTATCGACCATAGTGCCACTATCCACATAGGCACCAATATTGACATACGACGGCATCATAACCGCACCAGGGGCGATATAAGCACCATAGCGGGCAACACCGTGAGGCACAACGCGTACACCGAGCTGATGAAAATCGCGCTTGAGCTCCATCTTGTCATACCACTCAAGTTCGCCTGCACGCATAGTACGCATCTTCTGAATAGGGAAGTAGAGGATAATAGCCTTCTTAACCCACTCGTTTACCTGCCACTCACTCTTTTCAAGATCTATAGGCTCGGCACAACGGAGTGTACCCTTATCTACAGCCTCAACAACATCGCGAATAGCCTGACGCACCTTCTCGTCATCAAGCAGCGCACGGTTCTCCCACGCCGCCTCTATAATCTCTTGTAAATGTTTCATAGTTTTTTCTATTATTTGTTCTCTAATTTCAATTTTTGTTTTCCGCCTGCCACTTTGGCAACCATACAGCATCAAGCTCCTCGCCATAGCCCAACTCGCGGTACTCGTCGGCATAGATAACCACATTTTCGAGCTGTTCATCTGCACCCAATCTCAGGGCATTGAGTCGAAGCATAAGTTGCTGCTGCTCAAGCGCCTGCATCTCCTTTGGCAACAGCGCCGCCATCTCCTTGTCCGACAAGATATCGGCCAACAGCACAAAGCCATAGGCACAACCTAAATTTGCAGCTCTCAGAGCCATCTTAGCGCCACGCTCCAGCTCCCACTCAAAGCCCATACTACCCTCAAGCAGAAAGTGAGCCAGGTAGTAGGCACAATTGCCGTTTCCCAACATAGCGCCACGCTCTAAGTTCTCCCTCAGCTGATTGTGAATAGTCCGCTGCGTATCGTCATCCAAGTCATCCCACGAGGCGCGATACTCACAACCCAAAATCATACAGTCGGCAACACCGAGCCTGATACCCTCCTTCATAAGCGACTCATAATACTCCGTCTCGCCTTTGTTCAGGTAGCAGCACGCCAAGTCACATATAGCTTCAACCCTACCCGCCTCAATAGCGCTCAGATAGGCATCTATAGCATCATCTATGCGATCTTCACTCTCATAGTACCACCCCAGCAGTCCAAGCCATAGCGGCGAAGCACCCTCTTTTGACGCCTCTGCCTCTGCCTGAGCAATAGCAGCCGACTTGTCTGCGCAAATGGCATAGCTACCGTAATACAGGCAAGAATTGCGTCTCAGCTTAGCCAAAAGACTACCTCGCTCCCAAGCCTCAAGACTCAGCTGCTCGGCAAGAGCGCCATTCCACACAAGCGCATCCCTCTCTGCGTCATACGCCAAGCCGTAGTCATAGAGGTGAGATAGCGCCTGCAAGGCATCGGCAACACCATTTTCAGCTGCAAACTTAAAACATTCGGTTGCCACCTTCATAGCCTCCCTGTTGCACTTTTGGGTACGAAAGAGCCATCTGCCATAGCCATAGCGACCATAAGGGTCGGTGCTATTCTTCAGACTCTCCACCATATCCTCACTCAGGCGCTGAATAGACTTATTGTCACAAAAACGCTCAAGGAAAGCGTTGTCCGAAGTAATCTCAAAACTCAACAAGCCATCCCCTATAGGCGTAGGCTCAAAGGGCTTATCATCACGCCACCAGCCGATATAGGTCGCTATCCAGGAGTATGTGTACTCCTCGTATGAGCCC
>JAFNYE010000201.1 GCA_017383345.1 Alistipes sp.
TCTAGCTACTATTTTGGCGAGTGGTCTTACGGGTTCACAATCTCGGTTGAGGAGCGTGATGAGTAGAGGCTGAAATGATTGTCGCTTGAGGAGTCGTCGGTTATAGACTATGCGTGGGCGTAATCACCAGTCAAGTCGATTGGCTATTAGGGTGTAAAAGCGAGGACAAAATTGGTCCTCGCTTTTTGTGTCGGCTAAGTGTGGGACTTACTTCTCCTTCCACTGCTTTCTCATAGCTGCGGGAGTGGTTTGGTATTGCCGTTTGAATAGTTTTATGAAGTGGGAGATGTTGCTGAAGGCGCAAGAGTTTCCAATCTCCGATATTGTCATCGAAGTCGATTGCAGCAGCAGTTTGGCGTGTTGTAGTCGTTTTTCCACAAACCATTGGTGCGGCGGGCTGTCAAACTGACGCTTGAACTCCTTCTTAAAAGATGTCAGGGAGCGATTGGTCTGCTCGGCAAGTTGTTCGATGGATATGTCGTTGAAAAGGTTGTCATATACTTTGCTTGTAAATTGCGCTGTAGCCATATCGGCACCGCTGAGCAACTTGTTGGTAAAGCATTTGTTGTCATTTAGCAAAATCATCAGCACCAAGTCGGCAAGTTTTATGAAGTGCATTGCTCGCGATTGTCTATACTCCTCGCGGGCAAAACATTGGCTTACGCTGTTAAATAGTAGCGAGATTGTAGGGGGTGCGTCAGTTATCAGGAAGTTGTGCGCGCGACAATTGGCACAAGTGTGCTTGCTGTCTATTGCAATGCCGAAGTTGTCAGATAGCGTTATGAGCAGCTTTTGTATCTGTTCAGCCGAGATGAAGAATAGCACTTGCTCAAATATGCCGTTTTCGGGAATATTCTCCTCGTAGTGGATGCCGGGGCATAGAATGAATAGGTCGTTTGCACCGATTTCGGAGGTTTTGTCGTTGTGGTGCAACACCTTTTTACCCTTCATAACCATACCTATTGTAATACGCTCCAGGTCGAGAGTAACGACACCTTGATACTCAGTAAGTCTTAATTTTGTCGATATAGGATTCATTGTTTTCAGATGTGTGTTGCACAAAAGTATGTCAACTTTTTATCCCCGACAAGTGAAAACCCCCAAACGGCAAAATAGCGCTGAAAAGTGGTATAAAAATAAGCGACCAAGATTTTTATCCGGTCGCTTATGCTTTGGTTTGACGCTTTAGCGTAACGAAACGCTACCTGAGCCAATAAGGTTGTTGTCAGTATAAATCTCGATGTTGTATTGGCCCGTAGTAAACCCACCACCACGATAGTAGATACTTACATCCACATCCTCGTTCTGGTAGTCCACCTCGCGCGAAGCGGTGTAGCCCATCTTCATGCCCTGAAACTCAAATGTTGGCATACTCTCCGAAGTGAGCAGATAGCCGTCGGGCGACTTGATAACCATATATACCTCGCGGTTGCCAGGAGCGGCAAGCTCGTTTGAAGAGATAGCAAAATCGACACGCAGAGTGGTTGCTGTTTTCACGCGGGTAACCTCCTTGTCGCGAGCGTTAAGGCAAACCATATTTATATCGCGTGCGCGTAGGACAGCGCCCTGACGCACTCGGTTTTCTAACTCCGAAGCCTTCTCTTCGGCCACATCGGCACGCAGCTTAGCTGTTGAAATCTCCTTGCGGTAGGATACATTCTCGGCAACGAGCTTCTTGTTGAGGTTGTTGAGCGAGTCAATCTGCTTGAGATAGTTACGCATAACGCTACGCAGAGTACCCACCTCCTTCTCATACTCCTTAATCTTGGCGTAGTTCCATCGGCGCTCGCGCTTGAGTTGCTCCATCATCTGGTTTGCCTCGACCAGCTTAGCGGCGATAGTGTCGTTTGAGAACTTGAGGCTGTCATACTCGTTGATAAGGTCTGACAGGTTGCTCTGTATTGAGTCGCGGTCAATCTGCAACAACTGATAGTCACGCTGCTGCTGACGGTTGATGTTGAAGTAGAGAGCAGAGATGCCTGCGAGAATTACAGTCAACAGAATGATAACGATACGGTAGCCTCGGATAGATTTATTTACCGCCTCCTGACCACTCTCGTCGCTGTAGTCGTCATAGTTGTCGTTGTAGTCGTATTTATTCTCCTCCATAGTTATAAGGTGTGTTCTATGTTTTAGTCAAATTTTGCGCAAAGATAGAAAATTTATCTCACTTTGCTATCCAAAGGATACTTTAATCCCTTAAAATCTGATATATAGGCACGAATGCTGCCAATTTTAATAGGCGACTCGAGCATTACGGGAAATTTATTCTTGTCATCTGTAATCCAAATAAAAAACTCCGAACCATCGGTAAACGAGAAGCCTTCGCTTGTGCCTAATGTGCAAGCGAGTTTTATCGTGCGGAACTTACCCTTTTGAGGAACACGGCAAATTTCGCGCCCCAGAAGTCGATACTTGAGAACCTTTATAGTATCTTCCAACACCATTTCAAGGTTATAATTCTCGCCGGGCTTGATTGTCGAGGCATCGATAGAGCGTAGGTTGAAGTAGAGAGAAACAGGATCCATACTCTGCTCAGTTAGAGCCATACTCTTTGTTCGAGGGGTGCGCTGGCGGCTTTGTGCCCAAGTGTTAACAATCTTTTTGCTCCAATCGTAGTTGTAGTAGCTACGGAATGTGTAGTCGCCCTCGTGTATATCGCTCTCAAAGCGCAGCGTCTTTTTGCTCAGTGTATCAACCAAGATGTCGTAGCGGTCCTCAAGGTTGAAAAACCAACGGTATTCAGGCATAATTTTACCTATGCCCGTAACGCGATAGACGCTCCGTCCTTTGAGTGTGTCGAGCGATGTAGCTACCGTAACGGTTGCCATCTCGGTATTGGGTACAAGTTTTGCCTTATATGCCACACGATAGTCCAGCCTCTCGCCCGCATTGTATAGTTGGGCATAGAGCGGTAGGCTGAGCAGGGTGAAAAGTATGGTAAACAAAACTCTCATACATCTATAACGGCATAAACCGCACCTTATTATGAAATTTTCGAGAAATCTATATCTTTATTGGTTGAATATCGCGCCTTTAGCTCTCTAAGGGCAATATGTCGCTCATCGGCAAGGGCCGGGTCGGCTGTCAGCAAAGCTATAGCGGCTTGCTGTGCCACTTGCAGTATCTGGTTGTCTTGTGCCAGGTTGGCAATCTTAAAGTTTATAGCCTCGCCGCTCTGCTGTGTGCCGTTAATATCTCCGGCACCGCGCAACTTAAGGTCCAACTCGGCGAGTTGGAAACCGTCTGATGTCTGACACATAGCCTCCAGGCGCGTGCGTGACTCTTTGGATAGCTCCTCGCCCGACATAAGGATGCAGTAGGATTGGTCGCTACCACGACCTACGCGACCGCGCAGCTGGTGAAGCTGTGCCAATCCGAAGCGTTCGGCTGACTCGATTACCATAACCGAGGCGTTAGGCACATCGACTCCTACCTCAATAACCGATGTGGCTACCAAGATATCTGCTTCGCCACTCTTGAATTGACGCATAGACTCCTCTTTATCCTCGGGCTTCATCTTGCCGTGACAAGCCGACACACGATATTGCGGTAGCGGAAAATCCTGTACAATAGCGGCAAAACCCTCCTCAAGGTTGGCATAATCGGCCTTCTCGGACTCCTTGATAAGGGGATAGACTATATATATCTGACGACCCTTTGCTATTTGGTCGCGCATAAAGCCAAACAGACGCAATCGTGCCGAGTCGTAGTAGTGAACGGTCTTTATAGGTTTACGACCCGGAGGCAACTCGTCTATAACCGACACATCCAAGTCGCCGTAGATGGTCATTGCCAGCGTGCGAGGTATAGGCGTTGCGGTCATAACAAGTATATGGGGCGGGTTGTTGTTCTTTGTCCAGAGCCTTGCGCGTTGCTCCACGCCAAAGCGGTGTTGTTCGTCGATAACAACAAATCCGAGGTTGGCAAATTGCACCCTCTCCTCAAGCAGGGCGTGCGTGCCGACAAGGATATCAATTTCGCCAGCAGCGAGGGCTGCGAGTATCTCTCGACGCTCTTTGGTTTTGGTCGTGCCTGTCAGGCAGGCAAGCCTTAGACCTATATCCCCAACCATCTTGACTATGGTGGCGTAGTGTTGGCGTGCCAAAATCTCGGTTGGCGCCATCATACAGGCCTGAAAGCCGTTATCCACCGCCAAAATCATAGATATGAGCGCAACGACAGTCTTACCGCTACCTACATCGCCTTGAAGGAGTCGGTTCATCTGGTATCCTGAAACGGTGTCGGTACGAATTTGTTTGATGACCTTTTTTTGTGCCCCTGTGAGAGGAAATGGCAAACGGGTGTTGTAGAAGGCGTTGAAAAACTGACCCACGCGGGCAAAGTAGAAGCCGGCCTTGGCTGTTGTACGGGCGCTTCGGAGCGATTGTATGTTGAGCTGTATGCCGAATAGTTCGTCAAACTTGAGTCGGTATTGGGCCTGCTTTAGTTGTGTGGGCGATTGAGGAAAGTGTATGTTAAACAGCGCCTCCTCTAACGGTATAAGACCATATCGCTCGCGCAGATATTGAGGCATATAGTCGGTAATTGTACCGCGTATGCGCTCCCAAATCTTTGAGATTATGTTGTATAAACCCTTTGAGCCGAGTGCTGAGCCGAGCTTCTCGGTTGAGGGGTAAATACCCTGCAAACCACCGCGCTCCTTGCGTGCGAGTGCGGCCTCAACGCTCTCAATCTCGGGGTGGACTATGCTCAGTTCGCTGTGGTAGAAACTCGGGCGACCAAAAACGATATATTCGCGCCCTAACTCAAACTTGTTCTCTACCCACTTTATGCCTTGAAACCAAATCAACTCAGCCTTGCCAGTGCCGTCTGAGAGATAGAGTACAAAGCGGCGGCGACGACCCTCGCCAAAGAAGTTTTTGCCCGTAATTTTGCCCCTAATCTGAATATATCCCGACGAGGTGTTGGCCTCATTGAGTGAGCCTATCGGATAGACCTTGCTGCGGTCAATATAGCGGAATGGGAAGTGGTAGAGCATATCGCGCATAGTATGCACACCAATCTCTTTTGCAAGCAGTTTGGCGCGTGCCTCTCCCACACCGGGGATAAACTTTATGTCGTTATCCAATAGGTTCATACTGCAAAATTATCGCTTTTTTGCTAAATATAAGTCGGCAAGAGGTATAATGGCGAGTACATCCAAAAATGCCAACATCAGTACAACTCCATACGCTCCAATTGTCAGCGCCATAGAGAGCGCATATAGGAACGAGAGGGTGTGCAGCAGCACTATGCCGATACCCAACACAAGCCACACCTTTAGGTGCGTTGTGCGGTATAAAACCATTGCCAAAGTTGCTACAGACAGAGTGATAAAGAACATCATATTCTCGCCTATTGCAGCCAATAGCGCAACGCTCAGCACCATCTGCACAATCATAACTCCATATAGGTTGTTAGTGGCGAAAGTTGCCGCCATCGCCCCTTTTGCCGATTCTCGGAGAGAGGTTACACTCTGCAACCTCTTTGCTCTACCGCTCATATATATTGCAGTCGTAGCAATAGCCATAACAGCAGCCATTGCGACCATTGCAATATTATCAAAGAACATACCTCTTACCATTCCGAAGAGCTTGAATGGCACATCTGCAATTAAGCAGCAGATATATGTTGTCGCAAAGCCTAACACGGCAACTGCCAAAGCAGCACCGAGTGTGCCTAAGGCTCTTACTCCCACCTGCTTTATGTTTGCTCTGCCGCGAAGTGAGTCAAGGGCGATAAGTCCTAATACAAGTGCGAAAATGGCAATGTTGAGCCATAAATATCCCTTGCTGCTGAAACGGAACAGACCCAGGAGCGGAATGGTAAACGATGTGTTGTTATTCTCGGCGCAAAGGTAACTCTTGTCGCTATATTTTGGGTCGCACAAGTACTGCTCGACCATCGGTACAACTTGCGCTCCGTAGTGCTGTATTGACTTTGGGTTGATGTTGTCTAAATTGTCAAGGTCGGTGTGGTAGTGGTTGATGTCGGCAATAGTCGAGAAGTTTACACCCGGAAGAGTATCCTTTATAATTGTAAAGTCGGTAAAGTTGGGCATAAAACTATACACCACCGTGGTAAGCGAGTATGTAAACGGCGACAAGGCTCGTTGGTCATATAGCTCCATAATGCGCTCATTGCCTGCCGATGTCTCAAATAGGAGCGCAGGGCCATTTGGTCCGCGTGCCTCAAGGTTGATAACAAAACCTACATCGTCAAACTGCTCGCGATTTTGCTCCCACATAGCCTTCATACCCATCATGCCAACCTCTTCGGCGTCGGTAAAGAGTACTTTTATACCCTGCTGCCACTTGTCGCGATACTTTAATGCCAAATTTAGCGTCTCAAGTGTAACACCTACGCCATATCCATCATCAGCAGCACCATAAGACCACACGGTGTCACGCGGGGGTACGGGTTGAGAATATCGCGAGTCGTAGTGGGCTATAAACATAAGTTTTGTAGCCTCCTGGGATTTTGGCGATGCAAACTCGGCAAGGATATTCACCGCGTCGAATGTATAAACGGCGTGTTTATTCTCGGGCCCCACCAAGTTTTTGTACTCAAAAAGAGCAACGGTGTCGGCACCAAGCCCTTTGAGCCTTGCGGTAAGATATTCGCGCACTTTCGCTCGTTCAACGGGATGGGCAACCGAGTGGTGAGTTTGGGCAATGTTTTCTATGTCGCGCACCACACGCTCTGCCGAGAAACCCTCAGCGTCAATAGGTTGCGCATTTGGCCTACTCCACAAACCATACGCCAACAAACCTGCCACAACACCAATCAATGGGAGTATAAAAAGCCTGAAATTCTTCATCTTAAAACATTTATGTTTTACAATCTATTGCAAATGTAATCAAAAAATGTTAATCTTCTAAGTTTTGGACAGATGTTTTGTTGGTTGAGGTTCTAAATTTAGGGTCTGAGTTTGATAAGTTTGACTAAAAATTGTTATTTTTGTCAACGGAAAAAGCCTTTGCTATGAATTTGACAAAATTTACTCGCCGACAGAGCCTTGTGGTCAAAATCGGCAATACTGAGATTGGCGGTGCAAATCCTATAGCCGTACAATCTATGACCAACACCTTTACCTCCGATGTTGCAGCCTCGGTGGCTCAAATAGAGCGTATAGCCGATGCGGGCGCCCCTATTGTTCGCCTTACGGCACAGGGGCGCAAGGAGGGAGAAGCCTTTGCTCAGATTATGCCCACCCTGCGAGCAGATGGTTACAATACAGCCATCGTGGCCGACATCCATTTTGTGCCACAGATAGCCTCTATCGCTGCCGATTATGTCGATAAGGTGCGTATCAACCCTGGTAACTACCGCACCGATAATGGCGAACTTGAGGCGCTTATTGAAAAGTGCCGCACCCGAGGTGTGGCGCTGCGTATAGGTGTCAACCACGGCTCTCTTGCCCGTCATATAGTTGATAAGTTTGGCGACACCCCTCAGGGTATGGTCGCCTCGGCTATGGAGTTTCTGGAGCGCTGTCGTGCGGCAAATTTTGACCAGGTTGTCGTCTCGATGAAGTCCTCAAATACGCGCGTTATGGTACACGCCTATCGCCTGCTTGTTGAGGCGATGGATGCTGCCGATATGCACTATCCTATACACCTCGGCGTAACTGAGGCCGGCAATGGTATCGAGGGCCGTATTAAGAGCGCTGTAGGTATTGGCGCCCTGCTTGCTGACGGTATCGGCGATACAATCCGCGTATCGCTTACCGAGGCGCCCGAGTGCGAGATACCCGTTGCACAGATGCTTGTAGAGCATTTTTCAACCCGTGAGGGAGAGTTTGAGGTCAACCACCCCGAGCGTTACTCTCCGACGCAGTACCGCCGTCGTTCCGATGTGCAACTACCTATCCTTCATAGCGAGCTGACCGACGAGTTTATGGTTATCGACGCCACATCGGCCAACCCTACAGCCCAATGGCGTGCCGCTATACTGAACCTTGACAACCAGAAGCAGGCTGTTGTTATTCGTCGTCGTTATCAAGATGCCGACCCGACCACTGTCGCTGTTAAGGCTGCTGCCGATATGGGCGCGCTACTGCTTGATGGCCTTGCTGACGGCATTTGGGTCGATGCGCCTCACCTCTCGGCTCAGGAGATTGAGACCATAGAGTCCCATATCCTACAGGCTTCGCGAGTGCGAATGTCCCACACCGAATATATCGCTTGCCCAAGTTGTGGTCGTACGCTCTATGACATTGAGGGCACGCTGGCGCAAATTAAGGCTCGCACATCGCATCTCAAAGGCCTGAAAATTGGCGTTATGGGCTGCATCGTAAACGGCCCTGGCGAGATGGCAGATGCCGACTATGGTTATGTGGGCGCCGCGGCGGGTAAAATCACGCTCTATAAGGGTCGTGAGGTGGTCTGCCGAAATATCCCGCAGGATGAGGCGCTCGATCGCCTGATAGAGATAATCAAAGAGAACGGAGATTGGAGAGAATGTTAATACTTCCTGCTACATACCTGCCTGATATCGAATATGTTACCCGTCTTATTGAGGCGGGCGATGACTATATTATCGACTGTGGAGAACACTACATCAAACGCTCCGCCCGCAACCGCGCCAGTATTATGACTGCTAATGGGGTGCTTGAACTGACCGTTCCCGTTGTCAACGCCAATCGACCGCGAACACCTATGCATCGTATGTTGATAGACTACTCCAAGCCGTGGCAACATCAACATCGTGTGGCTATACTCTCGGCATACCGCTCCTCGCCTTTTTATGAGGAGATTGCGCCATATCTTGAGCCATTCTATGCTCAGAAATATGAGTCGCTTGTTGAGTTCAACCTCGCCTTGCTTGCCACCCTTTTGCGCTTTGTTGGCTACACTAAGCCGCTGAAAACCACTTGTGAGTATGTTGTGGCTACCGATGCCGACCTCGACCTTAGACCCAAAAAGCGCACCTCCAATTTTGTCACACCAACCTATTTCCAGCTCTTTAGCGACCGCTATCCCTTCGCGCCAAATTTGTCGGTGGTGGATATGTTGATGTCGGTAGGGCAAGTTATTTTACCGTGAGATTTTAGCGTGAAAAGGGGCATACCTGCTTCCGCTAACATATAAAAACAGCAAAGGGTAGTACGGCAAGTACTACCCTTCACTGTTTTATATGCCGAGCGTTGCATCTAACCCCTTTTGATGCTAAAATCGGTGCGCGAATATAGGTCGGTGGAGTGGGTTTTTGCTGCGTAATATAAAGCAAAAAGGTGACCGATTGGCCACCTTTTCGTTGCTGTCAAATCTCCTACAAGCTTATCACATAAGGGCAGTAAGCCTGAACGCTTGACTGAGGAATATGCTTCTTGAGTAGGTTATACTCGTTGTATATCTGTCTGGTTTGCTCGTCCATAGCAAGGCTCTTTGCCTGCATACCGAGGCTCTGCATAAAAGCAGCTATAGGGCTCATTTCTCCCAAAACCTCCTCAACGCGGAAGTTGTCGGCTATATTGGCCTTATCTGCAGCAATAGCGATAGCCGCCTTCAGACCGCCATTTGCATCGGCAAGACCATTTGCTACAGCATCAGCGCCGCTCCATACACGACCCTCTGCAATATCGAGTACCTTCTTTATATCGAGGTTACGACCTGTAGCCACCTTTGTGGTAAACGACTCATATACTTTGTCAACCGAGCGTATAAGAAGAGCCTTCTCCAGCGCTGTTGGTTTACGAACGGTCATACCCAAAATGCCTGTACCGAAGTCTGCCGATGGATTGGTCTTTGCCACATCGGTGGTAATGCCGAGCTTGTTTTTGAGCATATCGCCACCCTCAAGCATTATACCAAATACGCCAATAGAGCCTGTCAGGGTCATCTTGTTTGCAACGATAGCGTCGGCAGGGCAAGAGATATAGTAACCGCCGCTGGCTGCATAAGCGCCCATTGATACGATAACAGGTTTTACAGCCTTAAGAAGCTCTACCTCACGCCAGATAACATCGCTGGCAAGAGCGCTACCGCCCGGAGAGTTAACGCGCAAAACCACAGCCTTAATGCTCTCGTCCTTGCGAGCTTTAGCGATAGTGTTAGCCAGAGTTGTGCCGTAGATGTTGCCATCCATACCGTCGTTCTCGCCATCAACAATGCCGCCCTCTGCATAGACAATACCCACCTTTGGAGCAGACAGGTTGCTCATATCTGCACTTACATTGGCACAGTAGTCGCCCAAAGAGATATACTCAAACTCGCCAAGGAAGTTCTTCTCTACACCCAACTCGGCAAAAATCTCCTCCATCTGGTCGCGATAGATAATGCCGTCAACAAGATTGTGCTCAAGAGCCTGCTCAGGGAAGAGTGTCGGTGTTGTTGATGCAATCTTATTGAGAGCCTCAACGGTTGTGCCACGCGCATCGGCTACAGTTGTGCAGATGGTGTTCCACGTACTGTTCATAAGGTCGTTCATCTGGCGACGGTTTGCCTCAGACATCTGGGTGAGAATATAAGGCTCAACAGCGCTCTTGTATTTACATACGGTAGGGCGGAATACCTCTGCCGATACGCCGAGCTTATCCAAAGCGCCCTTGTAGAAGATGAGCGTTGAAGCCAAACCTTTCCAATTAAAACCACCCTCAGGCTGTATGTAAATCTTATCAGCAACCGAAGCGAGGTAGTATCCACCCTGTGAATAGGTGTCGTTGAATGCGAGGATAAACTTTCCGCTCGACTTGAAATCAACCAACGCCTGACGAATCTCCTCAAGCGCAGCAGTTGACACTGTGCCACCCTCAGCAAAATTGAGGTAGATACCCTTAATGCGGTCGTCTGTTGCTGCGGTCTCAATAGCGCGAAGCACCTTGAGAAGCGGCAGTGTGCGGGTTGGCTCCATAGAGGTCAGATCCATACCCGCAAATGGATTTATCGCCGGAGAGTCGGTGATGTTGTCGGCAAGGTCTATGCGCAAGATAGAGTTTGGCATTACAGCCACAGCGTTACTGCTGCCAACTGCACCGACGATGCCCAAAATGGTAAGTAACCAAAATAGCCCTGAGAGAATGCCGCCAACTACAACAGCGGCCAGAGCAGCCCAAAAAACCTTCATAAAATTCATATTCGTAACCTTTAGTAAATTTTTATTGTGTCTAATTGTTTATTATTGCATTCACCAATGTTGAGTAGTGCAATTAAATAGTCTTGCATAATACAAAGATAGATAAAAAGTTGAAAATAATTACACTTCAACAAAAAATTAATCCATTTAGAGCCTCTGATTGTATTGTCAGTACTTGCGTTTAGCCAATATTTATATTAAATTTGCATAGAACTAAAATTGCAACCGATGAAGAGAAGTTTCCGGTAATATGAAAAAGTTAGCATTATTAATATTCATCGCTCTTCTTAGCAATGAAGTGATCTACGCACAAACAAACTCCTTGTATATTTTAGGAACTCCAAATATTTGTCCCGATGATGAAATTGGAGTTTACGACGGATTTGGAAAAAAGTGTTTTGTGTCAAAACTAATTGGCGCATATCCAGCAACTATTTATCTCTTTGGTTCAAAAAATATAAATTATGAAATCACACTAATTCATTACAACTTTACTGAAAAAACCGACAACCCTGTAATGCTTGATATGGCAATCTCGAGCCTTGAGAACTTGGATAATATAATTCAAGCAGAAGAATTGTTAAAATTTAAGGACTCCGACAGCGCGTACAAATGGATGCAGGAGCAGTTAGACAATAAAACCAAACTATACATTATTGACACCAACAACTTCTACAAATCAGACCCTACACTTACAGAGCCCGACAGGATGAAAGTATTTGAGGTTAGAGTGTTTTATGCATGGATACCCGACCATATCCTCAACCTGGGAGATTGGGGCTTTGGCTCTTGAGATTGGGTGTATAAATGAAACACAAATTGAGCTATATTTACTACCTTTGCAAAAACTATAAACAACAATGAAGAAGAATCTGATAATTATTGCCTTAATATTGGTATCGGTGCTTGCTGCGTGCGGTAAGAGCGACACGCCGCCAACAAACGCTCCCGTAACGCCTCCTGTAGATAAGCCAGAGCCCGAGATAGACCCAACAATACCGCTCAAAGGCGAGATAATTGGTGCCCGTTATTCGGTGGATTACTCAACGGGCGAGAGGTCAACGACGGTCAACACAAAGCAGAATGTTTTTGATGGGGACTTTAATACCTTTTTTGCCTCATACGACCGCTCAGGCACTTGGGTAGGTCTTGATTTGGGTACAAAGCATATCATCACAAAGGTGGGATACTCGCCTCGTAAGAATCAGCCCAAGCGCGTATGTTTGGCTGTCATTGAGGGTGCCAACAAAAGTGACTTCAGCGATGCAATGCCTATATATCTTATCCCCGACAAAGCCAATGAGGGCGTGATGACATACGCCGAGGTAAATTGTTCACGCGGATTTAGGTATGTCCGATATGTTACGCCGAACGATGTGCGATGCAATTTGGCAGAGTTGGAGTTTTATGGTGTCAAGGGCGAAGGCGATGACTCGCAGCTATATCAGATAACCAATCTGCCACTCGTTGTAATCAATACAGCCAATAGTGCCGACATCGTCTCCAAAGAGGTGGAGATACCGAGTACCGTATATATTATTGGCGAGGATGGCAAATATCTGCTCACAGGCGAACAAACGGCTGTTCGTGGTCGTGGAAATGCGAGCTGGAACTTCCCAAAGAAGCCTTATAGGCTCAAGTTTGACAAGAAGGTCAATCTGCTCAATGCCCCTGCGAAGGCGAAAAAGTGGACTCTAATCAACAATTATGGCGACAAAACATTGATGCGTAATATGTTGGCATTTGAGATTAGCCGTCGCTTAGCAGTACACTATACCCCATATTGTCAGCCTGTAGATGTTGTGCTTAACGGAGAGTATCGCGGTTGTTATCAACTTTGCGACCAAATTGAGGTGGCAGAGGGTCGTGTCGATATTACCGAGATGGAGGCGGAAGATATCTCTGGCGAAAACCTTACGGGCGGATATCTTGTTGAGATTGATGCCTATGCCAACCAAGAGGCTTCATACTTCAACTCGGCGCGAGCAATACCTGTAACAATAAAATCGCCCGATGAGGAGGATATTGTTCCGCAGCAGAGCCGATATATAGAGACATACTTCAACAAGATGGAGAGCGCTGTATTTGCGGCATCGGGCACCAACTCCGAATATACCAAATATCTCGATTTGGATAGCTTCCTGCGCCACTTTATCGTCGGCGAGCTTAGTGGCAACACCGACACCTATTGGAGTGTCTATATGAGCAAGGAGCGCAACGACGATAAATTTATGACAGGCCCTGTTTGGGACTTTGACCTGGCATTTGACAACGATAATCGCACCTATCCCGTTGATCAGTTCACAGATTTTCTCTATGCTACCAATAACGCCTCACACGCAGGCGGTGCTGTAATGCAGCAGTTTGTCAGCAGCATTATTAAAAATAGCAGCGTGGCACAAACTCGCCTCTCCGAACTATGGAGAGCGGCGCGCAGCAATGGCTCTATTTCGGTAGAGTCGCTTATAGATTATGTTGACAAGACCGAGCAGCAACTCAGCCAGTCGCAGCGTCTGAACTTCCTGCGCTGGCCGATTTTGGATAGTAAGGTGCATCAAAATCCGCAGGCTCTCGGTTCATACTCGGCCGAGGTGGAGACTGTGCGCAAATATCTCCGCAAGCGTGTGCCTTTTATGGATTCAAAGATTAAATAGTCGAGGCGCGCCAAAGAAATTTGTTAAATTATATCGTTGCCGATGACAATTATAACCAAAAGTTACTAACTTTGTAGCGTATATATATACCTTAAAGGAATGAAAAGCGATTTTTTGGTAATAGGCTCGGGTTCCGCGGGTCTGAGCTTTGCTCTCAAAGCAGCCAAAGTAGGTACGGTGACCATCGTCACAAAAGGAGAACTTGCAGAGTGCAACACCAACTATGCCCAGGGCGGCATCTGCTCGGTAACTTATCTTCCCGACACTTTCGAGAAGCATATTGAGGACACCCTTGTGTGCGGTGCCGGTATGTGCGACCGCGACGCCGTTGAGAGGGTTATTCGTAACGCTCCCGAGGCTGCAAAAGATCTTATAGAGTGGGGTACTCGCTTTGATAAAACCGAGGATGGCAAATTTGACCTTCACCGCGAGGGTGGCCACTCGGAGCATCGTATTCTCCACCACGCCGACCTTACAGGTGCAGAGATTGAGCGTGCGCTTATTCAGAGCGTCAGGGAAAACCCAAACATCACTGTTTTAGAGCACCACTTCGCCATCGACCTGCTCACACAACACCACTTGGGCGAGATTGTTACCCGTCACACCCGTGGCCTTGCCTGCTTTGGTGCTTATGTGCTTGATACGGACACCGATGAGATTAAGACCATCTTGGCTAAGTTCACTATCGTGGCAGCAGGCGGTTGTGGCAATATTTACAACACCACAACAAACCCTACTGTGGCAACGGGTGATGGTATAGCTATGTGCCACCGCGCTAAGGCTATAACCAAAAATATGCAGTACATACAGTTCCATCCAACCGCACTCTATCATCCGGGCGAGCGCCCATCGTTCCTCATCACAGAGGCTATGCGTGGCTATGGCGCTATTCTGAAGTTGCAGAATGGCAAGGAGTTTATGGACAAGTACCACCCTATGAAGTCGCTTGCTCCACGCGATGTTGTGGCTCGCTCTATAGACCACGAGCTCAAAATTCGCGGCGAGGAGTTTGTCTATCTCGATGTAACCCACATGCCTGCCGAGCAGACTAAGCAGCACTTCCCTAACATCTACGAGAAGTGCCTCTCAATAGGTATCGACATTACCAAGCAGATGATTCCTGTATGCCCTGCAGCACACTACTGCTGCGGTGGTGTTGTGGTTGACCAAAATAGTCAGTCGTCTATTCGTCGCCTCTATGTCATTGGCGAGAGCTCTTGCACAGGTCTGCACGGAGCAAACCGCTTGGCGTCAAACTCACTCACCGAGGCTGTGGTTTATGCCGACCTGGCTGCAAAACACACCGCCAGCCTGATAGATAAGGTCGATTTTCAGGAGGGCATCCCTGAGTGGGACTTTGAGGGTACAGCCGAGGCGGAGGAGATGGTACTTGTGCTTCAAAACCGCCGTGAGCTGCAAGCCATTATGTCCAACTATGTGGGCATCGTTCGCTCCAACCTACGCCTTGAGCGCGCAATGAAGCGTTTGGCTATCATCTGGCAGGAGACCGAAGGCCTCTATAACCGCACAAAACCTTGTCGCGAGTTGTGCGAGCTTAGAAATATGACTGCTGTGGCATACCTTACAATCAAGCAGGCGCGCGAGTGCAAGCAGAGCGTTGGTTTGCATTATACAATAGACTATCCGCCTCAGAAGTAACACTTGCGTAGCACATCAAAGTCTGTCCAACTGCGTGTTTGACAGGCTTTTTTGCTATTATAGCAAAGCGAATAGGACAAAATCAAAAAGATTTGCGTCTGGCGTTTTAGGTTTCCCGTTTTTTGTCTAACTTTGCGCCGCAAATAAGCCTATAATATTATGACATTACAAGAGGAGATTTTAAGAAGACGAACATTTGCAGTTATTGCCCACCCGGATGCGGGTAAGACCACGCTGACAGAGAAGCTGCTGCTCTTTGGTGGCGCTATCCATATTGCGGGCGCCGTAAAGAGCAACAAGATAAAGAAGGGCGCCACTTCAGACTTTATGGAGATTGAGCGCCAGAGAGGTATCTCGGTGGCTACATCGGTAATGGGCTTTGAGTATAAGGATACCAAAATCAACATTCTTGATACCCCGGGTCACGAGGACTTTGCTGAAGATACATACCGCACTCTCTCTGCTGTAGATTCGGTTATCATCGTAATTGATGGTGCTAAGGGTGTTGAGTCGCAGACCCGCAAGCTGATGAATGTGTGCCGTATGCGCAATACGCCCGTAATGGTCTTTGTCAATAAGCTCGACCGCCCTTGTAAAGATCCGTTTGATCTGTTGGACGAGGTGGAGCGCGAGTTGCAGATTAAGGTGCGACCACTCGCCTTCCCAATCTCCAGCGGCCCTACATTTAAGGGTGTATATAACCTCTACGAGCATAATATCAACCTCTTTACCACCGACGAGCGCCAAACAGCCGATGCTCAGACTGTCCAGTTTGACGACATCTCAACCTCTCAGCTCGACGAACTTATCGGCGAGCGCTATGCCAAGCAGTTGCGTGACGATGTTGATTTGGTTGAGGGCGTATATGAGGAGTTTGATCGCGAGCAATATTTAGCTGGTCGCTTGGCGCCCGTGTTCTTTGGCTCGGCTGTCAACAACTTCGGTGTAAGAGAGCTCTTGGAGTGCTTTATCCGCATTGCTCCATCGCCACGCCCGTCAACAACCCAGACCCGTATCGTTGAGCCTGAGGAGCCTAAATTGACAGGCTTTATATTCAAGATACACGCCAATATGGACCCAAATCACCGTGACCGTATTGCCTTTATGAAGATATGCTCGGGTACATTTGAGCGCAACAAGAACTATCTGCACACACCTACAGGCAAGGCTATGAAGTTCTCCTCGCCAACAGCATTTATGGCTGAGAAGAAGTCGATTATCGATTTTGCATACCCGGGCGATATCGTGGGTCTGCACGACACGGGTAACTTTAAGATTGGCGACACCTTTACTGAGGGCGAGAAGCTCAAGTTTACAGGTATTCCGTCGTTCTCTCCGGAGTTGTTCCGCTATATCGAAAATGCCGACCCTATGAAGTTCAAGCAGCTTGCCAAAGGTATTGACCAGCTTATGGATGAGGGTGTGGCCCAGCTCTTTACCTCGTCGCTCAATGGTCGCAAAATTATCGGTACGGTGGGTGCGCTCCAGTTTGAGGTTATCGAGTATCGTCTTGAGCACGAATATGGCGCAAAGTGTCGCTGGGAGCCAATCTCTATTCACAAAGCGTGCTGGATTGAGAGCGATAATGAGGAGCAGCTGGCCGACTTTAAGCGTCGTAAGCACGCCAATATGGCAAAGGATAAACACGATAGAGATGTATTCCTTGCCGACACAAGCTACTCGTTGGCATTGGCACAAGAGAAATTTCCGGATATCAAATTCCACTTCACATCGGAGTTTTAGAGCTTATAACAAAGGGTCGTACGATGAGTACAGCCCTTTAACAACCTAAAGGTAGCTCTCAATACACAGTACCGCAGCTTTTTGAAAAAAGCCGCCCCAAAAACTTTTGGAGAAACTGCGTTTCTTTTCCTGTCTTTGCGAGTTTAGGATAGCCTACGGCTATTACAATAAAAATAGTCACTCTTTCGGTTTCAAGCAAGCTTGACCTTAGAGGACTATTTTTTATTGTACCATCTACGATGGTTTTCCTAAACCCGAGAACGGCAAACGCCTGCAATACATTAGCGTTGTTTTTAATATACCGATTTGCTCAACCACCGCCATTATTCGCACACCCATTTTGATGTCAAAAGGCGGTAGTAGGTGTGCATCGTGAAATATCCCCGGATGGGACATACTAAGCGTATTTTCCATTCGGGGATATGAGGGATGTGCAGCTAATGCCGACTTTTCACAACAAAATTAGAATAGGTAGCCGGTGTTGATATAGAACGCACCCTTACCATCCTGCTGACGGAGCTTACCTACAGGCAGACCGTACTCAAAGGCAACGATAAAGTTCTGGTTCATAATGAAACGAAGGCCTACGCCGGCGGTGATGTGTGGTGCATCTTTAGACTGACCCTTAGACATATACTCGTCGTACTCCTGCTTTACCTTGAGGTAATCATCGCCCAATTTGGCAGCATCGCCCTTGAATGTCATATCAAATCCGCGAGTAACCCAAGCACCATCGCTGAACAGGTTAAGACCGAAGGCGATATTCTGCTTCCAGAGGGTGAAGTTGACAAAGCGCCAACGAATTTCGGCGGTATATGTCGCCATATCAAGACCCTGCACACGGTTGCGCATAATACCACGCACTGTGCGGTAGCCACCCATACCGTCGCGGTCGTAATTTGGGCCGATGGTGGTAAGGTAAGGGCATACATAGTATGGTGCACTCTTGCCTATTGTACCCTCATAGTTGAGGCGGTATGCAAATGTAAGCACATCGTTTTTGACGATAGGAATATAGTGGCGGAATGTTGCCGAGTAGCGGTAGTGAGGGGTCGATGTGCCGAGCCACTTTGGTGCGGCAGTAAGGTGAGCCTCAGCCCAAATACCGCGCGATGGAGCTCCCTCCTTATCACGGGTGTCAAAGAGCAGACCCAAGCGCACGGTGCTGTTGATGCCACCGTTAGCCTCCTTGTCAGAGATAAGACCCCACTCGCGATACTGCTCAAAGAGAGTCTTCTCGCTATCAGGGAACATCTTGTACTCCTCCTTGTTCTTATTAATCTTTGCTCGGTTGATTGCGCCCTGCTTGAAGTAGCTGAAGTGATAGCCGGCCTCCCAGAAGAGCTTATTGTCCCACAAGTTACCCACAAAGTCGCTCTTAAAGAGGATTGCAAGGCGGTTGATGCGATACTTAGGGGTGTAGATATACATATCCTCGTTCTTCTTATCCTTACCCAAAGCCACCTTCTCGTGGTCGTAGTATGACATATAACCGTTGAAGCCGTAGAAGTCGAGAGCCTTCTCGTTGGTGATAGTCAACGCCGATGACCAACGCACACCGGGAATAAGGAAACGGTTGTCGTAAGAGAGGACATAGAGCTGCGAGCCCTTAGTGAAGAAAGAGGCCTCCATATACCACTGCTGGCGAGTGTTAGGGTAGGTGCTACCATTGCCAAAGTCGTAGATGTTGAGAAGCGCACCAAGCTGAAAACCCTTGTCTGCATCAAAAGCTACAGCCGGCAGCGGGCCAAAGTTATAGCCGGTCTTGACAATCTCTTTCTTCTCGGTAGGCTGAGCCTCAGTCTTCTCGTTTTTCTGCTTTGCTATAGCGCTCTGAGCGGTAAAGAGCAGAAGTAACAGTGTAACGATGTATTTTGTTCTCATAATTTATCAGGTGTTATTTGTTAAACATAATCTGTCTAATCTGGCGATACTTTGCGCGCAGATTACTGTCGGCAATAAGGCGTATATCCGAGCCAAAGAGGCGCAATAATCGCCATACCTCGTGAGCTACGATTGGTGCAGGCAACAGCGCTAAAGTGAGAGGGAGCGCCCAATACCACGGTAATAGGCAGTATGCCACAATCGAGTAGATAATCATCAGTAATGGCCAAATCACCAGATTTACCAGGAAACGAACGGAGTTATAGAACGCCTTATCCTTGAACTTGGTAAACAGGAACGCGCACAGACCCTTAATTGGCAGCGTAAGGATAGATACGGGTGCGCAATACGGCAGGGTCAGTATCACAAAGAGTGTCTTGAGAATGCGCGACAAGATAGGGAAGCGCACTGACACCGATGCAAGGCTGATACGCTTAGAGCGTCTGATAGCCGAGGCTTCAGCGCCGAGTTGCAACAGTTGCTTTGCCTTCTCAGGCTCTTGCTCCTTGAGTTGCTCTATCTGGTGGCAAGTGATGTTATTGGCCTCAAAGTGTGCGTCTAACTTGTTCTGCTTAGGCTTGCGGTGTAGTTTGGCCTGCTGCTTAACTGTCGCGGCACAAATCTCATATACAGCGTAGTAATTCTCGTCATTAGGGATGTAGAAAATCGATTGCTGCATACGCTCGGCAAGGATATCCTTCATTTCGATCATCTGCTCTGCCTGCGATCGGTTACCGTGTTGAGCGATATACTCGCGCACATTTATAGGCTCGCCAATCTGGACACGCGCAGTGGAACGAAAGCGGAAGAAGCTGCCATATCGGATGCCGATCGGTACGATGTATAGCGGCATATCAGGCATCTGCTCCTGCGCCTGAAAAGCAATGCGGAAGATACCCTTTGAGAGAGGTAGAGATGAAAATTTAGCCTGATGTCTGCCCTCGGGGAAGATGCAGAATGGCACTCGGTCGCGCAGAACGCTTACAGCGCGGTCAAAAGTCTCCTGGTTCTTCTTAATCTCATCATAGCCGTCACGCGCGCGCATAATAGGCATCATCTTGAGCCACGAGAGAATTTTTGCAATCTTAGGATTGCGGAAGATATCGGCGCGAGCCACAAAGACCTTTGGCTGGTGGTCCATAGCCAAGATAACCAACGCATCCATAAGGGTGTTGGTGTGGTTTGGTGCATAAATCACCGCGCCATCTGTCGGGATACGCTCACGACCTACATAGCGTATCTTTCGATATGAGAGTTTGAGTACGCAATCGACATAGTAACGCAAAAAGTCGTACCAAAAATCGTAGTCTTGTACTCTCTTATTCTTCTTCATAAGTTACTCGGTAAGAGGTTTTCTGCGGAATAACGAGGCAACCGTAAGACCTGACACAATGTGCCAGATACCCCACCACGCAGCTATAAAGAGCATACCGCCATAGTGATTGTGCCAAATCTCAGGCGGGAAGATGGCTGGGTTGAAGAGCAACACCAAACCTAAGCCTGAGTTCTGAATACCTATTTCAACGGTAAGCGAGCGGGTATCCTTCTCTGGTAGTTTTGCAAGTTTGCCGCCAAAGAATCCCGTAGCCAAAGCACAACCATTGTGCAGCAAAACGATGAAAAATACAAAGTGGATATAACGGATGATAATGCTAAAGTTCTGCGAGAAGGAGACAATCACCATACCTATAAACAATAGGATAGAGAGTACCTGCGCCGGCTTGGTAATCTTCTTGGTAGCATTTGGGAAGTACTTGGCAAAGATAAGACCGCAAATAATAGGCACTCCGAGGAGTAACAAAATCTGCTCAAGCATCGGCCAGAATGGAATTACCAGCGTTGGAATGTCAGCCTGAATAGCGGCATATTTGCTGTATAAGTTACCCCAGACAAAGAAGTTGATTGGAGTCATAATTGGCGCAAAGGCAGTAGTGATGGCTGTCATTGAAACTGACAACTCGATATTGCCTTTGGAGAGAGAGGATATGAAGTTGGATATGTTTCCACCCGGACAGCAGGCAACCAAAATCATACCCAACGCAATCATTGGAGTAATCCAATGGTTCAAAGCGATGCAAATAAGAAATGTAACCAACGGCAGACCAACCCACTGCAAGAATACACCGAGAATTACTGATTTTGGATTTTTGAAAACATCCTTGAATGTTTGGGTCTTAATACCAAGCGCAACGCCGAACATTACAAATGCCAAAATAATGTTGACGATAGCCATTCCACCCTCGCCAAAGTTGATGGTTACGCTGTTCAGAGACTCTAATTGTTCTTTAATTCCCATAAAGTAAAATTTAATTAAACAATAGCAGCGGCATACACGAATACAAACTCCACTCTCACATACCCCTCTGCACAATTACATATTTATAGGCAAATGTATAAATTTTTTTGGCAATTACAACCTATTTGTCTATATATTAACACCTTTTAGGAGCATTTTGTAATGTGTGCTTTACAAAATATACGATTTATTAAATTTGTACAATATTTATATAAGGAGCAGTTTACACCATTCAATGCGCTCTTTACAACACGCTGCAACGGGTACAAAAGCGAGGAGTATGTTCAACTTTATGCCCCTCTCTCGCTAATAGGCAGGATTTCGAGTTGGGCTGCCGGGATTGCAAAGCTGAAGCATTGCATCACTGTGGCGCCGCTAACATTCGCAGGTAATGTTGATGACTATCGCCAAAATTTGCACAAAGATTGTTTCGTAGACCACTAAGTCCCCCTCACAGGACCGACGCTGCGGAGCGAGAGCATAGGGAGGAACTCACTTTGCCGAGCCGCGAGGAGGAAGAGGCACGACCGTGCCTCAAGGGGGATTTAGGGGGTGGGTAACACATACCAACTCATTGAGTTGGGCTACCAGGATTGCAAAACTAAAGCATTGCATCATTGTGGCGCCGCTAACATTCTCAGGTAATGTTGATGACTATTGCCAAAATTTGCACAAAGATTGTTTAGTAGACCATTAAGTCCCCCTCACAGGAGGGGGATTTAGGGGGTGGGTAACACATACCAACGAAAAAAGGAGATGTAAAACATCTCCTTTTTAGTTGGGCTACCAGGATTCGAACCTAGAATGACAGGACCAGAATCTGTAGTGTTACCATTACACCATAGCCCAATTGCGTGTGCAAAAGTAGAACATTTTTTTTCTTTTTCAAAGTTTTTTCGTAAAAAAGTGCTATTTTTGTTAAGTTTTTTTGAGAAACGACAATTTAACACTTAAAAAATTATGAATATTAAACTTCGTTTAACGGTAATGAACTTCTTGCAGTTCGCCGTTTGGGGTTCTTACCTCACCTCTATGGGTACATACCTTTTCGGTATAGGCCTTGCCGAAAATATCGGTATCTTCTACGCTATGCAGGGCATCGTGTCGCTCTTTATGCCGGCGCTTATAGGTATTGTTGCCGACCGTTGGATTCAGGCGCAGAAGTTGCTCGGTATCTGCCACCTTTTGGCAGCTGTTTTTATGGTGGCAACGGGTTATTACGCGCTTACCACTCCACAGGTTGCTTTCGCTCCGCTCTTTACTCTCTACTCGTTGAGCGTGGCGTTCTATATGCCAACACTCGGTTTGAGTAACTCGGTGGCTTACTCGAGCTTGGGTCAGGCCGGTCTTGATACGGTGAAGCACTTCCCTCCAATCCGTGTGTGGGGTACTGTAGGTTTCATTTGCGCTATGTGGTGCTGTGACCTTTCAGGTTTTCAATCTACCGCTTGGCAGTTTATTCAGAGTGCTGTTGTAGGCGTGGTTCTGGGCCTTTATGCCTTCACTATGCCTCAGTGCCCAACAAACAAGAGCGCCGAGAAAAAGTCGCTCTTTGAGGCTTTGGGTCTTAATGCTTTTGCGCTCTTTAAGCAGAAGAAGATGGCGCTCTTCTTCATCTTCTCAATACTTTTGGGCGTTTCGTTGCAAATCACTAACGGCTTTGCCAATCCGTTTATCTCTGATTTTGGTCAGGTTGCTCAATATGCCGACACTTTCGGTGTGCAGCACGCCAATATCCTTATCTCGCTCTCTCAGGTGTCTGAGACCCTTTGTATCCTGCTTATCCCATTCTGCCTCAAGCGCTTCGGTATCAAGAATGTGATGCTTATGGCTATGGTTGCGTGGGTGCTTCGATTTGGTCTGTTCGGCCTTGGTAATCCGGGCGCAGGTGTGTGGATGTTCCTGCTCTCAATGATTGTCTATGGCGTGGCATTCGACTTCTTTAATGTGTCAGGCTCGCTGTTTGTCGATAAGGAGACCGATAGTAATATCCGCTCCTCAGCCCAGGGACTCTTTATTATGATGACCAACGGTGTGGGCGCAACTATAGGAACACTCGGCGCACAGCAGGTAATCAACCACTTTGTTGGCGATGCTGCGGGCGTTGCACGAATGGAGGGCTGGTCGGAGTCTTGGCTTATCTTTGCGGCTTATGCGCTTGTTGTGGCAATATTGTTTGCTATAGTGTTTAAGTATAAGCACGAGCCGGAGAAGGCATAAATGTTCAAGCGGGGTGCAAAAACACCCCGCTTTTTTGCGAAAAAGCGATTTTTTTGCACAAACTATTGTAAATCAAAAAATAATTCCTACCTTTGCACTCGCAAAAAGCATCAGCCCGGATGGCGGAATCGGTAGACGCGCTGGTCTCAAACACCAGTAGGTTCACCCCTGTGCCGGTTCGACCCCGGCTCCGGGTACGAAAAGAAGGAGAGGATAATACCTCTCCTTTTTTCGTACAGTGTGTTACCTATCCCCCAAACCCCCTTTCTGTAAAGGGGGCTTGTCGCTTCGCTCCACTAAATTAGTTCACAGAAAGGGTACAACAAAACCTCAAATTTGGTCACTTTTGGTCACCACTTTGAAAAAAGGTGTCCA
>JAFNYE010000202.1 GCA_017383345.1 Alistipes sp.
ACCCAACTCAGGACACCAGTTTACCATGGTGTCGGCGCGGAAGGCAAGGCGGTAGTTCTGGAGCACCTGCTCACGCTCCTCCTCGTTCATTGCACCCCATTCGGCTGCGGTAAAGTTCAGCTCGGTTGTGCAAGCTGCATCCACACCCTCAGTGCCGTGCGCTGCGAAGTGGGCAACAAGGGTCTCGATAGGGGTGGCCTTCTGCTCCTTGCGGTCGTAGTAGTGGCCAAACATCTTGAGGAAGGCCCACTGAGTCCACTTGTAGTACTCCGGCTCGCAGGTGCGCACCTCGCGCTCCCAATCGTAGCAGAAACCAATCTTGTCGAGCTGCTCGCGGTAGCGTGCAATATTCTTCTCGGTAGTTACGGCAGGGTGCTGACCTGTCTGAATAGCATACTGCTCAGCCGGCAGACCAAAGGCGTCATAGCCCATAGGGTGTAGCACATTGAAGCCGCAGAGGCGCTTGTAGCGCGAATAGATATCAGAGGCGATGTAGCCGAGTGGGTGACCTACGTGAAGTCCCGCACCTGATGGATATGGGAACATATCAAGCACATAAAACTTAGGGCGACTCTCATCTACATCGACACGGTAGATGCCCCTCTCTTTCCACTCTTGTTGCCATTTGGCCTCAATCTCTTTGAAATTGTACTCCATAAAGGTTTGTTCTAAATTATTATTTGTTTTTGTTGTTTCTTGCTGTGTGTCAACTCCTTGTGCGCCCGCGCTACGCATACGCGAGCGTCTGATTTGCAAAGATAGTCAAAAATTCGTAACTTTGTTATCGGACTAACTTAAAAACACAAATATTATGAAAAGATTTGTCATCTCTGTTTTAGCTCTATTTATGGCTTTGTCGGCTGTGGCGCAAGAGTATCAAACCCGCTATCGGAGTGCTTCTGAGCCGCAAACCCTGCTACCAACCGGCTATGTGCGCCTCTCTCGTCGTGAGATTATACTCCCGAATGTCAACGGTTTTACCCCTTACAGGGCCGATTTGCACATGCATAGCACCTATACAGATGGCGTGGTAAATATCAAGGGCCGTATGGAGGAGGCGTGGCGTGACGGATTGGATGTTATCGCAACCACAGAACACCTATCTATTCGACCTGTGGCGGATAAGGAGGGGCAACCTACGCCTGAGAGCGCAAAGACAAAGCGCGGCTCAAGTGCAGTAAAGGCGGTAGGGGGCGCGACAAAGATTGCGGATAACTTCGGATTGTTGGTCATCCCGGGGGTCGAGCTTACGGGCGATGCTAAGACTCAGGGCCACTTCAATGCCCTCTTTACCACTGACAATAGTGTTTTGTATGACTATGATGCAATGCAGACTATCCGTAACGCGCGTCAACAAGGGGCTCTGATTATGCACAACCATCCGGGCTGGCGACACCCAACTTTGGAGATGACGAAGTTTGAGGAGGCGGTCTATGCCGAGGGGCTTGTAGATGGCATCGAGTTGATGAATGGTCCGGCCTTCTATCCGGGGGCTTTTGATACGGCAAATAATCATAATCTGTTTATGACCTCCAATACTGATATTCACGCAACAACCGCTTGGCAGTATGCAGAGAATGGCCACCTGCGCAATATGACAATTATCTTTGCTAAAGAGGGCACTTTGAGTGGTATCCGCGAGGCTCTGGAGGCCCACCGTACACTCTGCTACGCGTTCGGTACTCTCGGTGGAGATGAGGAGCTTTTGAAGGCCTTTTTTGAGGCCTCAATTACGATAAAGAAGCTCTCTGTGGATGAGAAGACAAAAAGACAACGAGTGATGATAACAAATTGTAGTTCACTGCCTTATACTATACGTGTTGGTAAAGGTAATCCGGTTGTTCTGCACCCGTTGTCATCAACTATTGTGACTGCAAAGGTTGGCAAACCTCTCTTGTGTACCGTGCTCAATATGTGGTGCGGGGTAGATAAACATCCAACGGTGACAATCAAATAACTTAAAACTTAATCGATATGAAAAAAATTGCTGTTTTTGTGCTGTCGTTGCTCGCTTTGACACCGATGGCTGGAGCTCAGAGCAGACTTGAGCACCTAACCGTAAAGAGTGAAATTTTAGGGGTAGAAAAGCCATATTCAGTCTATCTCCCCGATGGCTACGACACCTCCGGCGAGAGATATCCCGTTCTCTATCTGCTGCACGGAGCGTGGGGTAACCACAAGTCGTGGAACCGCGATGGTGGTGGCGAACAACCGCGTATTACCGACGAGATGATTGCGGCAGGGAAGGCTGTCAAGATGATTGTTGTGATGCCTGACGCAACGGGTATCGGCGAGCGTAGAGGTGGTAAAAATATGGGCTACTTTAATGTTCGCGGTTGGGCTTACGAGGATTTCTTCTTCGAGGAGTTTATTCCTTATATTGATAAGAATTTCAGGACAATAGCTACAAAGGAGGGTCGCGCTATCGCGGGTCTTTCAATGGGTGGCGGAGGCTCTGTTGTATATGCTCAACGACACCCCGAAATGTTTGGCGCCTGCTACTCAACAAGCGGCCTGCTTGACCACCGCTATCGTGCTGTAACCTCAAACCCTGACGAGATTGAGTGGCTCTGGTCTGTAGCTCAAACCTCACCGGTGGAATTTCTGCGCTATGCAACCCCTGAACAGTTAGAAAAACTGCGCACCGTTCGCTGGATGTTGGACTGCGGAGATGACGACGGTTTGATAGGGACAAACCTCGACTTTTTTACCGAGATGAAGCGCGAAAAAGTAGATGTTGAGTTCCGCGTTCGCGATGGTGTTCACGACTGGAAATTCTGGCGCGAAGCACTGCCTCTTATCCTTGAATTTTCGTTCAAAAAGTAGTCCGAAATTGCCAAGTTTTGTCGGGTTGCGAGGTGCGCGAAAGTGTGCCTCGCAACCTCTGTTTTTGTATCTGTAACTGCCTAAAAATCGTGCTTTTGAAGAGAAATTTCAGCAAAAATCTTAAATTTTGAAAAATTTTTACAATCATCACATTTTTCAAAAGAGGTCAATATGTAATTCTCTAAAAATCAACGTGTTGCAAATTGATATATAAACAAATATTATTTTGTGCGCAAAAGTATAAGAAAAAAGAATAAATAATTGCCACGAAAAGCCCGAAAACGGGGCGGTTTTGGGGTCACATTTTGGCATATATATAGTGTAAATAAAAAATTTTGCTTAACTTTGCACCCGCCTAACGGCAAAACGAAATAGAAATTGGGGCGTCAAACCCCCGCAAGTTTAACAAATTAAAGGTTTAATAAATGCCTACTATTCAACAGTTAGTAAGAAACGGCAGAGTCAAGATGGAGGATAAGTCGAAGTCTCCGGCTCTGGCAGCGTGCCCTCAGCGCCGTGGCGTTTGTACCCGTGTGTACACCACCACTCCAAAGAAGCCGAACTCGGCTATGCGTAAGGTTGCGCGTGTAAGATTGACCAATGGCAAGGAGGTCAACGCCTATATCCCAGGAGAGGGCCACAACTTGCAGGAGC
>JAFNYE010000203.1 GCA_017383345.1 Alistipes sp.
AGAGGAAAATAAAAATGGTGAAGCTTGTGAATATGTTCAAAAACTCGCATCCTTGTATCGTTATATGCTTCAAAACGAGAACGAACATCTGGTGCGACTTTGCGAAGAACTAAACTTTATTGACCAATATATTGACCTGCTCAAGGTGAGATTTCCCGACTGTTTTACAATCGAGAAAAACATCGCACCTTCAACGCATAATAGATATGTTGTTCAATGTAGCCTTCAAGTGTTGATTGAAAATGCCTTCAAACACAATGTTGTAAGCAAAGCGCAACCGCTCAATATAACTATCAGCGCAAACGATGAAGTTATAATTGTCAGCAACAACTTACAAGCTAAGAGTTCGAGTTCAGACAGCACAAAAGTAGGATTAAAAAACATTTCAAAACAATACATAGCTGCTATAGGTAAGGACTTGACTATAAATAAGACAGAGAACAAATTTGAAGTAATACTACCACTAATATAACCTATTATGAATATTCTGATTATCGAGGATGAGTTAGTTGCTCAGCGTGCTTTAGTGAGAGCATTAACCACCAATTTTGACGACATCAATATATGCGCCGTATTGGACAGCGTTGAAAAGAGTGTCGAATGGTTGAATAGTTGTGAAGTATATCCAGATGCTATATTTATGGATGTAGAGCTATCGGATGGCAAGTGCTTTGACATCTTCGACCAAATCAAAATCACTTGTCCTATCGTGATTGTTACCGCATACAACAATTACGCTATTAAGGCATTTGAGGTCAACTCGATAGACTATTTACTTAAACCGGCAAGCGTGGCAGATCTAAGCCGTGCATTGGAGCGTTGCAGAAGCAAAAAAACAAGCAATCAACCCAATATTGATATTGAGGCTTTACGAAATGCATTGGGGTGGGGTAACGACAATAACAAACGCTACAAGCAGCGATATTTACTTCGCTACAACGATAAAATCGTAATGGTGGAGACCAATAATATTGCATACTTCTACTCAGAAGATGGTTGCACATACCTTATGACCACCGCTGGCGAAAAGTATCTTATGGATATTTCGTTAGACACCATAAGCAAAGAGTTAAATCCTGCAATATTTTTCCGCATTTCCCGCAGCTGTATCGTAGCAGACAAAGCTGTTGGAAATGTCGCAAAACGCCTCGGTAACAGAATAAAGCTTTCACTTAAACCTGCAAGCGACATTGATTCGTTTGTAAGTCGCAGTAAAACATCTGACTTTTTGGCGTGGCTTGAGAACGGCGAGCAAAACGGGTTATAGCATCAATAATCAATGGCGGCAAAAACCGCCATTTTTTAGTATCTGTTCATAGCTTGAATTGTTCATTTCATCAGTCAAATTAAACCAATCGCGCAAAAAGATTTTTTAATTTCACCTATTATATTAAAATTTGCGCGTTAAAGTGAATAATTTTATAATAAACTAATTGATAATCTTATGAAAAAACTCAATCTTTTAATGCTTATGCTCTGCGCAATGTTCGTGTTGGCATCTTGCGGCAACGACGACCGTGCAAGCAACAAAGTTCCTGGCCAGCAGAAGCCCGACAGTGGCACTGAGAAGCCAGACAACAAAGATCCTGAGGAGCCGGCTGGCGATGAGATTTACCCTCTTATCTCAACCGACCCTACATTTGTAACCAGCAATGCTACAACAGATGTCATTGTTTACATCAACACTACAGGCACAGGCCTTGACGGCTATACCGGTGCAATTTACGCCCATACCGGTGTTTTAACAGCTGCAAGTACCTCTACTGGAGATTGGAAGTATGTTAAGTACGAATGGACTGTCAACAACAACTCTTGCAAGTTGACAAAAGTTAAGGATAACATTCATAAGCTTGTTATCAAGGGCGGTGTTCGAGCTTTCTACGGCATTCCTGCCTCTGAGAACATCACTCACCTTGCATTCGTATTCCGCTCTGCTGACGGCAGCAAGGAGATGAAGGATAATGGTAACGATATTTTCGTTGCAATATCTGAGCCAGGCTTGGCTGTGAAGTTTATCGCTCCGGCAGACCGCTCTATCCTCGACCTGAACCAGACCTACACCGTTTCATTGGCATCTATCGACGCAACAAGTCTCAAACTTTACCAAAATGAGCAGCTTGTAGCAACTTCTGATGGCAAGAATATCAAGCACACATTCACTACAACGGCTTGCGAGGACATCGTTTTCAAAGCTGAGGCATCAAATGACACTCAGACCATCACCGAGGTTATTTCTACAACCGTTTTGGGCACACCACAAACTGAGGCTCGCCCTGCAAATGCAAAAGATGGTGTTACTCTTAATGGCAACAACGCAACCATCGTTCTCTATGCCCCAGGAAAGCAGAGCGTAGTTCTTTTGGGTGACTTCAACGACTTTGCGCCATCTAACAAGTATATGATGAAGAAGGATGGTGACTATTTCTGGTACACAATTGACGGTCTTACACCAAACACTGAGGTTGCATATCAGTTCCTCGTTGACAAGACCATCAAGTGTGGTGACCCATACGGAACAATGATTCTCGATCCTTGGAATGACAAGTACATCAACGAGACAATCACCGTTTACCCTAACCTTCGCCCATACCCTACAGGTAAGACTAACGATGTTGTATCGGTATTCTCAACCACTCCTGCAACATTCAACTGGACTGTTACCGACTTCCAGCGTCCTAAGCAGAATAGCCTTGCTATTTACGAGTTGTTGTTCCGTGATTTTACTGCACAGCGTTCAGTAAAGGCTGCTCTTACAAAGCTTGACCACATAAAGGCGTTGGGTATTAACGCTATTGAGCTTATGCCTATTCAGGAGTTTGATGGCAACAACAGTTGGGGTTACAACCCTTGTTTCTACTTCGCTGCCGATAAAGCTTACGGTACTGTAGAGGATTATAAAACATTTATCGACGAGTGCCACAAGCGCGGTATTGCTGTAATTCTTGATATCGTAATCAACCACGCTACAGGTCTGCACCCGTGGATGAAGATGTGGTGCGATAGCGACGGACAGGCTTCTAACAACAACCCATTCTTCAACAAGGTTGCTCGCCACCCATTCAATGTATTCCACGACTTTAACCACGAGTATGCTAAGACTCGCGAGTACTTCAAGCAGATGCTTCAATATTGGCTTAAGGAGTACAATATTGACGGCTATCGTTTTGACTTGTCAAAGGGTCTTACTCAGAAGAACTCCGGCTCAAATGTAGGTACTTGGAACCAATACGACGCATCTCGTATTGCAATTATCAAGGATTATGCTGATGCTATCCGCGAAGTTGAGCCTGATGCATACATCATCCTTGAGCACCTCTCTGATTACGCTGAGGAGGAGGAGTTAGCTAACTACAAAGGCATCCTTCTGTGGCGCAAGGCAATGAGCGCATACTCTGAGACTGTTATGGGTTGGACCGGCGGTGGTAAGAGTGACTTCAGTGGTGCCGTAGCATTTGGCCGCGTTGGTAACATTGAGGACCACGACGAGGAGCGCGTAGCATACAAGGCTATCGCTTATGGTCAGAGCTATGTTAAGAGCGATTGGGGTCGTATTTCAAAGCACCTTCAGGCGGCTTATGCACTTCACTTCCTCTCTCCATATCCAAAGATGATGTGGCAGTTTGGAGAGATGGGTTACGATATCTCTATCGGCTCAAATGACGGCCAGAAAGTTGAGCCAAAGCCTGTTCACTGGGAGTATATGAATGTTGCTGAGCGCAAGGCTCTCTATGATGCAATGTGCAAGTGTATTACCTTCCGTACTTCACACCAGGATATGTATGGTTTTGAGGGCAAGCCTGCTATCCAAACCTGGGCTGTAGGTGATGCCAATATGGCAGCTAAGACTCTGGTTTATAGCACCGCATCGGGTAGCGTTATCGTTATGGCAAACTTCACCAATGCTTCAAGCAATGCAACTTGCAATGTACCTGTTCAGGGTACTTGGAAGAACCTTATTACCAACGCTGCAGTTGAACTCAACTCTGCATCTTACACCACTACCCTCGCTCCTGGCGACTATGTAGTGCTTGTTAAGGAGTAATTCCTGCCAAAACAACTCAAAAGCCTGTCTCGAAATTTCGCGACAGG
This sequence comes from Alistipes sp., assembly GCA_017383345.1. Taxonomy (GTDB): domain Bacteria; phylum Bacteroidota; class Bacteroidia; order Bacteroidales; family Rikenellaceae; genus Alistipes. The sequence continues at coordinate 4,090 of JAFNYE010000203.1, forward strand.
CTTTTTTGATGAATGTAAATCACATTAAAGTTAACTACTTTTCCCACTTATATTTGTTAACCTGATAGAGCACCTTCTTGTCGTGAATAAGTTGACCATATTTAGCCTCCGTCTTAGCTACAAAATCCTCAATCATTCGCTCAATAAACTCCATATCGGGACAACCGAGTCGTGTTTGAATTGGAAAACTGAAATAGATGCGTTTTTCAAAGAACTCAGCTTTGTAATTTATACCTTCAATATCTTTGCGAGCAAACTGAATACTCTTTCCAATTGAAAGCATATAAACTATATCTGACAAATTATTGATATTAAACGGTCTATCAACACGATTGAGGCGACCAAAGTAGTTAGGAGTTATGGCACCCTTACGATACTTCGCAAAATACTTTACAATCTTCTCCGCAAATAGACTATAAGCCTTAACACGATTAGGTAGATACTCTTCATAGAATAGAGTCCTTACCATAGGTTTCTCCATTCGGTATGGTCCATCCAACATTGGGTCCATAAAGCCTTTATTAAGGACAATCTCAACCTCGTATCTACTCTTTGGCATAACGCATTAATCTTTCTACAAAGTTAGGAAATTTTAAGCAGAAAACAACTAATACAAATAAAAAAAAGACAAATCAATAGATAGTAACGGGAATTACAACCCGATTTTATGTACTATTTTGACCAATAAGCCTTATTTTCTTGCTGGCCGCAGGCCGCCACAAAAATCATAAAAAAAAGACGACCGCCTTACGACAGTCGTCTGGTGAACTCGCTGGGGCTCGAATGTCGCGCTCGGCGCGTCATCACCGAGGGAGTGCCGTAGTCACGCTTTGCGTGGTGCGGATAAACACGACCGAGGTAACCCCAAGTTCAAAGCATCCAGCGAATGTAATTAGACCATTTGTGGCGAATATGCAAAGCATATCGCAAAGAATAATCGGCGGCGGGGATGCTTGCATACTAAAGCCAACCGATTATTTTCTTGCTGGCCGCAGGCCGCCACAAATAACAAAAAAAAGACGACCGCCTTACGACAGTCGTCTGGTGAACTCGCTGGGGCTCGAACCCAGGACCCCAACATTAAAAGTGTTGTGCTCTACCTGCTGAGCTACGAATTCATCGCACCAAATCATTTTTGGTGGTGCAAAGGTATAACTTTTTTCTTAAATGCCAAAATAAATTGTAATTTTTTCGTAAATAGGCTACAATTACGCACATTTTATCTTTCAAAAGAGTGATTTTGAGGAACAAAATGGTTAAACGCAGAAAAATTACTATCTTTGCAGATTATAAAGACATATAAATATATTATGGCAAGAAAAAGAGGTCAGTTACCATTTATTGAGGGATTAGAGATAACAGCTCTCGCGGCTGAGGGTAAAGCTATGGGACATCACGACGGTATGGTGGTTTTTGTTCCGATGACTGTACCCGGCGATGTTGTAGATGTGCAGATAAAAGCCAAGAAGCGCCGTTTTATGGAGGGCACGGTTGTTAACTTTGTCAAGCGCTCGGAAATGCGTTGCGAGCCTGTATGCGACCATTTTGGCGTATGTGGTGGCTGCAAATGGCAAAACCTGCCTTATGAGGAGCAGCTAAAGCAGAAGACCTCTCAAGTATGCGATCAGCTTGTGCGCATTGGCAAGTTGGAAATTCCTGAGGTTAAACCCTGCTTAGGCTCTGCTAAGCAACTATTCTACCGCAATAAACTTGAGTTTACATTTGCCGACCGCCGTTGGTTGACATACGAAGAGATTGCTCAGGGCGGTGATATCGCCGCAGCTCCTGCGCTCGGTTTTCATGTACCAAATATGTTCGATAAAGTGCTTGACATCAGCAAGTGCCACCTCCAGCCAGAGCCTTCAAATGCTATACGCGACTTTATTAAAGCCTACTGCATCGAAAATGGATACTCATTCCATAATGCCCGTGAGCATCGGGGCCTTATGCGTGGTATAATCATCCGCACTGCATCTACAGGCGAGATAATGCTCTCGGTTATATTTAACGAGAACGACCAGCAGCGTATCACTACCCTATTGGATGCTATCAAGGAGCGCTTTCCAGAGATTACCTCGCTCATATACTTTGTTAACGAAAAGTGGAATGACTCTCTTACTGACCAAACACCTATCTGCCATGCGGGCAAAGACCACATCTTTGAGAGTATGGAGGGACTAAAGTTCAAGGTGGGTCCCAAGTCGTTCTACCAGACTAACTCCGAACAGGCATACGAGTTATATAAAATCACTCGTGAAGCCGCAGAACTCAAGGAGGATGACACACTCTACGACCTTTACACCGGCACAGGCACTATTGCCAACTTCTGCGCCCGCAGATGTAAAAAGGTTGTAGGTATTGAGTATGTACCCGAGGCTATCGAGGACGCAAAGGTCAATTCGGCTATCAACGGTATTGACAACACCGTCTTCTATGCGGGCGATATGAAAAAGGTGCTTGATAATGACTTCATTGCACGCAATGGACGACCAGATGTAATCATTCTTGACCCTCCTCGTGCAGGTGTTGATGAACCTGTTATTGATGTCATTCTCAACGCTGCTCCTCAGCGCATTGTATATGTGAGTTGCAACCCAGCCACTCAGGCACGCGACTTGGCTCTTATGAGCGGTATGTATCGCATTGTGAGTGTTCAGCCGGTAGATATGTTTCCGCATACGCACCATGTAGAGAATGTTGTCAAACTTGAGAAGAGATAAAACATAATCACACACTATAAAACAGATGAAATTAAAATCACTAATTTTGATTACTGCGCTTCTTATTGGCTTTAGCGCTACAGCACAGAACAACCAAGACCTGTCTGGTAATGAAGTAAATGTAAAACTTGCCAGCAAGCGTGCTCGCCCTCTTGCTCCGGATGCTATGACTCGCGAATTTTTGTATAGCATCTCTCCCGAAAACCCGCTTCAGTTGGAAAACCCCACAATCGTTACGCTCAATAACGACCCGTCACAATTGCCAGACTACGGCAAGCGAAATATGTTTTTGTTTTATGTCGATCCCGAGTCGTATGTAACCGAGAGCGCAAACCGCGCACTTGAAAAAGAGCTGAAGGCCGACGGAGCAAAACTTTGGGAGGGAAGAACTTATAGCCCTAAAATTCAGGGTTATGCCGTTCTCAATTTGGCAGACACCAAATTACCACCATGGCTCATTCGCTCAGTTGTAAAGATGGTGCTTGGCAAACATGTTCCATCACTCAACTTTGCCGATAACGACCATAGCCTGCGCAATGCGTGGAAACTGCCTGATGTAAACAACAAGTTCGTACTTATGTTTATTGACAAAGATTGCAACTTGGTCTTCTACCGCGAAAGTCCTATGAGCGACGAGGATAAGGAGCTGATGTACCAAACAATCGGAAAATACCGATAGACCACTAAATAAAATAGAGACAAACAACCGCATTTTTTGAATATTGCGGTTGTTTTTTGTTTATTAACAAATAATGAACTATATTTGTCTAAATAAACCCATTCTAACAAAATTTATGCAATACAAAGATTATATTGCCCCAGCTTTAGAACTGCAACTATTTAGTTTTGATCGAGGTTATGAACTATCAACCACTATTGATGGTTGGGAGGATTACGACGACGATTTAGGTGGAAGTGCAAATTAAATTAACCAAAACAATAGCTATGAAAAGACAATTACTAACCTTTGGTCTTGCAGCCTTGCTGTTTGCAAGTTGTGCGACCGACCCCGAGGGTCTGAATACAACAGCACCTCTGGGCGCACCGCAGATTAATATCTCGGGCACCATCGACCAGCACTACTCTACCCGAGTAGATGACAATGGTTTTTGCGACGGCGACCAAGTGGGTCTATATGGTGTTAACTACACCGATAACAACACTCTGCCGGGCACTCTGCATGACGAGTACAATCAGGTAAACAACGCCCTATATACCTACAGCAAGGAGAGTGGCGCCTTTACCTCAAGTGGCAGTTTCTACTATAAAGATGTCGAGACCAACATCGATCTCTATGCTTACTACCCTTTTGCACACCCTGAAAGTGTGAACGCATACGAGTTTGAGGTAGCTTTAGACCAAAACCTCGGTACAGGCCACGCAATGTCAGACTTTTTGTGGGCTAAGGCTACAAATGTCACGCCGAGCGAGAGCAAAGTGTCTCTACGCTTTAGCCACCGCCTATCCCTTGCAAATGTTATCTTGAAAGAGGGTACAGGCTTCGGCGATGGCGAATTTGCACAGCTGGACAAGAGCGTTCTTGCACTCAACACCACCCGCAAAGCCACTATTGACCTCAGTACTGGCATTGCTACAGCTACGGGCGAGCCTGAAAAGGAGGGTATTATAATGAAAGCCACCGATGAGGGCTTCCGCGCTATCGTTGTTCCACAGTCTGTTGCCGGCTCTACCCCTCTATTTGCTATTACAATCGACGGTATTACCTACCACTTCAAGCGCGATGAGGTTACTGCTTACCAGGCTGGCAAGATGGCAAAGTTCACAATCACAATCAACCGCAAGGCGCACACCGGCACCTACGAACTTGTGCTTACCGACACATCAATCGAGGATTGGATTGCCGATATTGATACCTATGGTGGCGAGGCTCGCCAATACTTCGTTGTTCATCTTGACGAGGCGGGCGAACTTGAACGCAAGATAGACGAGGCTAAGAAAAACCCTGCCAAAATCAAAAACCTAAAGGTTAGCGGTAAAATCTGCGCAGGCGATTTTGATTTTATGCGCGACAAGATGGAAATACTCCAAGCTGTAAACCTTAAGGAGACAAAGGTTGTTAAATGTTGGTATTATGTTGTTACTTACGAGGGCGACAGCTCTTCCACTACCGAATACTTCGAGGGCGCGCTACCATCAACCACAGCTGAATGCAAAGAGATTGCCGACGCTCGCGCAGCAAAATTGGGCAAGAAAATTAAATCTTATGGAAGTGCCAAAGTCAAAACAACAGTTGCAGATAATATTCCAGTCGGTGCTTTTAAAGATAAAACTACACTTGCTTACTTTGCTTTTCCTGAATACATAACCAGCATTGCAGGCAAGGCGTTCCAAGGATGTTCACTACTTATGGGAGCATTGGTAATCCCAGATAGTGTTACAGAAATTGGAACTGACGCTTTCGCAGATTGTACATCATTAACAACCATAGACCTACCTGTAAGATTAGAGAAGATTGAAGATCGCGCATTTCAATGCTGTTCGGGCTTTACTGGTTCACTCACACTACCATCTACTCTTAAGAGTATTGGCGGAGGAGCATTTGGTAGTTGCGTTGGTTTCACAGGCAACTTGATTCTTCCCGAAGGTTTGGAAGAATTGGGAGCAAGTGCATTCAGTGGCTGTAGTAAATTTTCAGGTGACTTACGAATACCAGAATCTATAACAGTTATTAGAGATAGGACATTTTATTATTGTAAAGGTCTCAAAGGCCAACTTATACTCCACGATGGATTAAGTTTTGAGGGCGAGAGTCAATTTGAAAGCTGCCGTTTTCAAGGAGAGCTAAAACTTCCTGCATATTTAACGGTTATACCAAGTCGTTGTTTCTATGAGTGCAGTTTTTCATCTTTAGCTCCTCTACCAAAAGAGTTGATAGAAATTAATGAGTCTGCATTCGCTTATTGCAGCCGCCTTATGGGTACTATTGAGTTACCAGAGAGTGTTATAGCCATAAGAGATTATGCATTCCGTTGTTGCCGTCAACTCGAAGGTATTGTAATCCCATCGGATGTTGGAATAATTATGGAAGAAGCTTTTGCCGGTTGCTATGGTTTAAATAAAATTGTCTGTCGCGCAGCCGAGCCTCCGATTTTGCAAAGTGGTGTATTTAGCGGTGTAGCAAAGGACAGCTTCACGCTCGAGGTTCCAGAGGAGTCGGTAAACAAATATCAGGCAGATGTACTTTGGGGCGAGTTTAAGCGTATTGCTGCACATCACGACTTTAGCATATCTCGTTCAAAGATGCGCATACTCAACGCCGAGCACACACGCGAGTTCGTTCTTCGCGCGCCAAGCGGACAGAGTTGGAGCATTGAGAGCAAACCAGAGTGGGTTACCGTCACCCCATCGTCGGGTGTAGGCAAGACAGAGGTTACCGTTACAGTAAACCAGATGACAACCGCTGAAGTTGGTGAGTTCAAAATTAAAATAATGAAGGAGAACTCTTCAGAATACACAACCGAAACGCACAAAGGTCGCGCAGGCGAGGTTGTATTCTTGCTTGAGGGTAAAGATTACCGCTCGAAGATAAATATCGAGCAGTATGATTATCAGTATGGCGACGGCGATGTACTTACCACCCAAAGAGCTACAGCCGTTGACCCAAAGAAGGGTGTAAATCTTGTATTTATGGGCGACTGTTTCGATGCGCGCGATATTGCCAAAGGCACATACCTCAGCGGCACAAACCAGGCTATAGAGCATTTCTTTGCCGTTGAACCATACAAAACCTATCGCGACTACTTTAATGTCTATACCGTCTTTGGTATGTCAAACGACTCGGGTATGGGTACGGTTGACACTATTCGTGACGCTAAGTTTGGCTCGCAGTACACTCTTAATGAGGGTATCTCGCCAAATATCAACACTATTATTGACTACTCTCTCAAGACCGAAAGCGTAACAAAGCAGAACTTTAATAAGTCGCTCGTTGTAATGGTTGAGAATAGTAAGGAGTATGGCGGAGTTACCCTTATGTATAGTGACGGCTCTGCTGTAGCAATATGCCCTATGAGTCAAGACGCCTACCCTTACGACTTCCGCGGCATTGTCCAGCACGAAGCTGGCGGTCACGGCTTTGCAAAGCTGGCTGATGAATATATATACACCAATGGTTTTATTTCATCTTGTATATGTCCTTATTCACACCTCTCTGATTTCAATAGTGGTAAGCAACTCGGCTGGTATCGCAACCTTGAGGCTACAGGCGATATGAACGAGGTTGGATGGAGTCACCTTATCTTCAATCCGAAGTACTCCGACATTGTCGATATTTACGAAGGTGGATATTACCACACTCGCGGCATTTATCGCTCCGAGCCTGTATCGTGTATGAACAACAACATTCCTTACTTCAGCGCAATTTCGCGCCAGGAGATTGTTGAGCGCATTATGCGCTACTCCGGTCAGCGCTTCAGCATAACCAACTTCTATGCTAACGATGTGCTTGACATTCAGGGCAACAACACCGGCAAGGCTTCTGTCCTTGATGCTGCGCCTACAGCCATTTCGCTCACAGGCGCTGGCAAGCAGATGCCTCCAAAGTATATGGGTCACTCTCCGTTTGACAAATAAAAAACCGACAGCACAATGAAAAAGAGTATATATTTTGCAGCACTTACACTTCTTTGTGTTGGCTGCGCCACAGACAACAATAGCGACATCCTGTCCGATGGCACTATTCACTTAGAGGTATCAATGCCTACTCGAGCAACAGCAACTGAGTTTGAGGTTGGCGACCGTCTGAGTCTCTATGCAGTAGAGTATGACAACCAAAGCGTTGCTCCACTCCAAGCATCAGGCAACTTCCTTAACAATGAGCAGTTTACCTTTGACGGCACACAGTGGAACAGCACCCGCCCGCTCTATTGGTCAGACAAGGCGTGCGACTTCTATGCCATCTACCCTTATCAGCAGCCAAAGTCTGCAACTGCCGATCTGTTCTATATCACTCCCGATCAGAACAGCGCACCTGCCGATGGCTCACTATCAGGCTACGAGGCCTCTGACCTTCTTTGGGCAAAGGCCGAAAACCTCAGTTACACAAACGGCATAGTGCCGCTTCACTTTAAGCACCTTATGTCGCGTGTAGTGGTAAAACTTGTGCGAGGTCCTAAGTATGAAGGCGAGCTACCCGACGACATTGTTGTTCACCTCTACAACACCGTAACCACAGCGCAGGTTGACTACAACAGAGGCTCGCTCCAGCGCTACAGCATAGGCGAGAAGAACACAATTACTATGAAGCAGCTTGCTAAAGACACCTACGCTGCTGTTGTTGTACCACAGCACATTGAGCGCAAGACGCCATTAGTAGAGATTACAATGGAGGGCATTGCCTATCTGCTCAACTACTCAATGACATTCCTGCCGGGCTATGAGCAGACAATAACAGTCACGCTCAACACCTCTCCAGACCAAGAGAAGATTGAGATTTCAATCGACGGCGAGGTTGATAATTGGGATTAACACAAGAACGGGAGTCTAAGGGCTCCCGTTTTCTGCACAATAAAAAAGTAAACAGTGGCGTTATAATTGCAAACATCACGACTATGAAACGATTTACGATTTTATTTGTGGCACTTTTCGTCTCCGTTGCAGTATTTGCACAACAAGCCGAGAATTACATCCAAGTGAACGGCTCTGCCGAAAAAGAGGTTATACCAAACGAGATTTACCTCGCTATAACTCTTGACGAAAGCGACTCTAAAGGTCGTCAAGCAATAGAATTACAGCGCAAGCAGATGATTTCGGCCCTTAAAGCAATAGGCATTGACACCAACAAGTCGCTCTCAATATCCGACTTGTCGAGTAGTTACTACAAGCGCGGAACATCGCTTGCGGTGGCACAGTATCAGCTCAAGCTATCGACCTCTCAGCAGGTTATTGCTGTATATGATGCGCTCGGACAATTGGGCATCTCGAACATTGACATCGTTCGCGTCACACACACCGACATAGAGCGCCTAAAGTCTGAGTGTCGCAAAGAGGCAATGGTAAATGCACGCACAATAGCATCAGAGCTTGCTGAAGCAGTGGGTCAGAGCATTGGGGAGTGCATCTACATATACGACTCCAATCGCGGCGTAACACCAACTTATTACAACGACGGAGTTATGCTTATGCGCGCAGCAAAATCGACCAACGAGATGATTGTAGAGGAGCCCGTGGAGTTCAAGAAAATAAAACTCTCATACTCCGTAACAACCAAATTCACACTAAACAGCAAGTAACAAGAGGGGCGCAGGTCCCTCTTTTGTGTGAATTTTGTATTCTGCGTTTAATTTAGTATCTTTGTCAAATAAATTGCACGAATATGAAAATTGCAAAATTTGTCTTCAATCCTATTATGGAGAACACATACCTTTTGTGGGATGACACAAAAGAGTGTATTATAATTGACGCGGGCAACTGCAACGACTATGAAAACACGCAACTCGCCTCTTATATTGACAAAAACGAGCTAAAGCCTGTAATGGCAGTCAACACACACGGCCACTTTGACCATCTGCTCGGAGTTGCTTTTCTCAAAGAGAGATACGGGGTAAAGTTTGCTCTCTCAGCCAAAGATGAATACAATCGTGCGGCAGTAAAGAGTGGAGCGTCACTATTCTGCATCACCGTTGCTCAAGATGCGCCACAAATCGACATCGACCTTGACACTCTTGATTGTATAACCTTTGGAAATACAACCCTGAACATCATCAAAACCCCTGGTCACACCCCTGGTGGCATTGTACTCTATGAGCCAAAGAGTGGTCAAATGTTTACGGGCGACACCCTCTTTCAGGAGTCTATCGGTCGCACAGACCTTCCTGGTGGCGATTACAGCACGCTAATGCACTCTATTATTGATAACATCATCCCATTGGGCGACCAAATTATCATTCATCCAGGACACGGCGATAAAAGCACAATTGGTCACGAGTCTCTCTACAACTCTTTTGTGGTAGAGGCTATCAACGGCGAGGTTAACTACTAAATCATTCCGCTATGCGCATAGATATTATTACCGTTGTTCCGGAATTGCTTGAGTCCCCACTCAATGAGTCTATTCTCAAGCGTGCACAAGAGGGTGGCTTTGTAGAGATTGTCATCCACAATTTGCGCGACTACACCGACGACAAACGCCGCACAGTCGATGACTACCCTTTCGGAGGAGAGGCGGGTATGGTTATGAAAATTGAGCCTGTTTATCGCTGCATTGAGAAGCTCAAATCCGAGCGTCACTACGATGAGATTATCTTCACCTCACCCGACGGTATTCAGTACAACCAGCACGAGGCAAATCGTCTTTCCACTCTCGAAAACATCATTATCCTCTGCGGTCATTACAAGGGCATTGACTATCGCATCCGCGAACATCTTATCACTCGCGAGATATCTATTGGTGACTATGTCCTTACAGGTGGCGAACTTGCAGCTGCAATTATTACCGACTCGGTCGTACGCCTACTTCCTGGTGCTATTGGAGACGAGGCATCTGCTCTTACCGACTGTTTCCAAGACGACCTTCTCGCCCCACCCGTATATACCCGCCCAGCGGATTTTAATGGTTGGAAAGTACCCGAGGTCCTAACATCAGGAAACTTTGCCGAGATATCCAAGTGGCAGGAGGAGCA
>JAFNYE010000001.1 GCA_017383345.1 Alistipes sp.
TGAGCCTGTATCATCCCTTTTTGCACCTGTTGAACAGAACACGGGTCAGGGCTTTTGGGCTATTGTTACGACAGTGATTTTTGCCCCTGTTTTTGAGGAGTTGATATTTCGCGGTTTGTTGCTTGAATCGCTGCTTAGACGCCATAGAAGGCTCTTTTCGGTAATAGTATCATCGGCTATTTTTGCCCTTGTTCACTTCCAGCCTGAGGTTATACTTACAGCGTTTGTTTCGGGCTTTGTGTTTGGTACTATTTACCTGCATACCAACTCGATATTCTCTACCATAATTCTGCATTCGATTAACAATTCAATAGCCTATTCGCTCATAACTCTCGACCTTGATAATTTTACATATTTTCAGATTTTTGGTGGAGGCAAAACCTACTTTATAGTCTATGCTATTGCGCTTTGTTTCTGCATCTTTGCATTTGTTGAAACCTGGCGTCGTCGAAAGAGTAAGGGGGTTATCTCGGCGAAATAAGAGGATATAGTCTGTAATTTGGGAGAGAAAAGTGGCAAAATCGCTATTTTTCTCTCTTTTTTGCAATATTATTACGAAGTAATCCGTTGTATTCCGACGAAAAAGTGTATATTTGCAAGTTGATTATGAGATTTTTGAATTTTATACTTATAGCAGCCTCTGTTTTGGCTCTTAACTCTTGTCGCAAGGGTGTGACAATCTTTGGCTACGATACCGTCGCTAAGGTGGGTCGCAACACTCTCTCTACGGCAGAGGTTGTGTCGGCTGTGCCAAAGGGTCTGACCGGCTCCGACTCGCTCAGTTATGTAGATTCGTATGTCAATAAGTGGGTTATCCGCCAACTTAAGTTGCAAGAGGCAGAGCTTATCTTCTCGCAGTCTGAGGCTGACATTGACCGTATGGTTGAGGATTATCGCCAATCGCTGCTTATCCGTAAGATTGAGCAGTACTATCTGGATAAGGATGTTGAGTTCCAGATTGGCAATGCCGATATCGAGAATTACTACAACAGCCACAAAAATGAGTTCCGTTTAACTTCGCCCGTTGTTAAGGGTTATGTGGTTACTTTCCCAGACAAATACCGCCGTCGTGATTGGCTGTTGCAGATGATGCGTTCAGGTAAACCTGCCAAGTTTGAGGAGTTTGAGCAGGTTTGTATGAAGAACAATTTTCGCCTTATAAAGTATGACGAGTGGGTTGACTATGCTGAGTTTTTGGCCAATCTGCCTCTGCCTCGTACCTCTTCGCACGATAAACTGCTTTCGGAGCGTGGAGTGCAGCAGATACACTACAACTCTGCTTACTACTGCTTTGCGGTTACTGATATGTTGAAGGCTGGCGAACCTATGCCACTATTTATGGCACAAGATAAGATTGTACGCATACTTACAAAGCGTCGTCACGGCGAGATTATCAAACTCAACGAGCAGCGCATTGTTCAAAACGCCGAGCAGAATGGCTTGATTAAGATTTATAGAGATTCATTGTAGAAATAAATAAGCAAAACAGATATGAAGAGAGTTTTATTGACATTTTTGACTATTGTCGGCATTGCAGCCTCGCTTTATGCCGAGAAACACTTTGTTATGCTTGACAAAGTTGTGGCTGTAGTGGGCAATTCATCTATTATGTACTCTGAAATTGACCAGGTTGCCCGCCAACTTGTTGAGGCGCGTCGTGCCGAGGGTTATACCTCCGACCGCGATCCTAAAAACGAGGCTTTAGAGCAGCTGCTTATGCAGAAGTTGCTCTATAATCAGGCTTTGATTGACTCTATTGATGTCAATACGGGCGATATTGTTCAGCGTGTAGAGATGCGCGTGCAGCAGATGTCTGACGAGGCGGGTTCTGTATTGGAGCTTGAGCGCAAGAGTCATATGCCTATCTATCACATCCGCGAGCTTATCCGTCGCCAGATGGAGGAGCAGGCTTATGCTACAGCTATGCAGCAGGATGTGATTAGCAAGGTAAAGGTTGTTCCTGGTGAGGTTGAAACCTTCTATAAAGGTACAACAAAGGAGGATTTGCCGATTATTGCCGAGCAGTATGTCTATGCCCACATCACTAAGTACCCTAAGGGTATGGATGCAGCAAAGCGTCGTACTCGTGAGCGCCTTCTGGATATGCGTGAGCGTATTGTTACAGGTAAGGCCCAATTTGCAACCCTTGCCCGTATGTACTCAATCGACGGTGCTGCTATCCGTGGTGGCGAGCTTGAGCCTACCCCGCTCAGCGGTTGGGTTAAGCCGTTTGCCGATGCTGTTGAGGAACTTAAGCCCGGTCAGGTGTCCGAGGTTGTTGAGACGCAGTTTGGTCTGCATATTGTGCAACTGATTGATAAGCGCGGCAACCTCTACCATTGCCGTCACATTGTATTGCGTCCTACATTTACTACCGACGAGATTGTAACACCGCTTTTGGAGCTCGATAGTCTTGCTAACCTCATTCGTAAAGACTCTCTTACATTTGAGGCGGCAGCATTGGCTCACTCTGACGATAAGCACTCAAAGCAGAATGGCGGTATTGTTACCAACCACGATTTGTTGGAGCACTATTCGGCATTTGATGCCAAACTTACAGCAACCAAGTTCCTTAAGGAGGACTTTGGTATCGGCGGCGGAAAGAGTATTGATGATTATAACGCTATCCGTTATATGAACAAGGGCGATATATCAACAGCTTTCCGAACAACCGATATGAATGGAAATGAGATGTGTAAGATTATCAAACTTGTCGATATTATTCCGTCACATATCGCATCGCTTGATGAGGATTACCTTCGTTTGGAGCAGATAGCTCTTGAGGATAAGCAGCAGAAGACTCTCGAAAAGTGGCTCAATGAGAAGATTAACGCTATGTATATCTATATCTCACCAGAGTTCCGTGATGGCGAGTTCTTGAATAAGAATTGGGTTAAAAAGGAGCAGAAATAGTGCGAAAACATTCGTTAACCATATTAGTCTCGCTTTTAGCGTTTGCAGGTATTGTTTTTGCAGGCAGCACGGGTATGCCCCAACTGCCTACGCCTCAATCGCGTGCAGAGAGGGATGATAGGAGTGAAAAGAGCGATAAATATGTCGATATGCGCTCTGACGCGGGTCGCCAAACGCAGATTGGCGGACGCAAAATACTTATTGCCGTAGGAAACTTTGCGGCACATCATAATGGTACTGTCATAACTTGTGACAGTACTGTCCGTTATTCTGACAGCCACCTTGTATGCTATGGAAATGTACTGATAAATAAGGGTACAACCTATATCTACGGCGACCGTGCCGAGTATGATGGCGAGAAAAATGAGGCGCACATCTACTCCGATATTATCAAGGTTGTTGACGGTACGGCAACGATGTACACCTACAACTTTACCTTCAACACCAAAACCAACATAGGTACTTATACGGGTGGCGGTGTGGTTATCGATGAGAATAACCGCCTTGAGTCAGACAGGGGTTACTATAATGCCGATACAAAGGATATTATCTGCGTTGAGCGTGTGGAGATGCGCGATGAGAAATATCAGATGAAGGGCGACTCGGTTATCTATAATATGGAGACCAACAACGCCCGCTTCTTCCGTAATACCAATATTTGGAACACCGAGGATGGCGAGTACCTCTATGCCGATTGTGGCGAGTTTCGAAAGAATGATGACCTTTACAGCATAACCGAGAATGGTTATATCCTTACGCCTGAGCAAGAGGTGTGGTCCGATAGTTTGGACTACTATCGTGAGCGAGGTTATGCTCTGTTGCGTCGCAATATTCAAATCGACGATACCAAAAATAAGGTTATCGCCTTTGGCGATTGGGGTGAATATTGGAAAGAGCCGGGTAATGCGTTCCTTACCCAAGAGCCATCTATGGTTAGTTACGATGCCGAGCAGGGTGACTCTCTCTTTATTTGCTCTGATTCGATGTATCTATATACGCGCAACCCTGTGGCAGAGCGCCTTGAGCGTGAGCGTAAAGCTAAGTTGGAGGCTGACTCTATTGCTTTGGCAGACTCTTTGGCAAAGGTTGCTCAGGCAATAAAGGATGCTCAAGTATCCCAAAAGGTTAATGCTGGGCAAAAGTCTTCTGTCGGCACTAAGAAAGAGGAGCAGTATGGCGAGATAGAGCAGGAGCAGACTACTGAGAATATGACTGCACAGCAGCAGCGCCAGCAGGCTCTTGCAGCTCTAAATAAGGCTAAGACAAATCGTAAAAAGAACGAGCATAAGGGCGAAAAGAGTGCGGAGCAGAGTGCCGGCAAATTGGCAGTACCGAACAATATTGCTGCTCAAATCCCAACTACAGACTCTCTTGCTACCGACAGCCTTAAGCGCGACAGTGTAGCTGTTGACTCGTTGATACCGGATAGCCTCAAAAATCAACTTGACACCCTTACCGCTAAGCAGCGTAAGGCTATTGAGAAGGCGGCTCAGAAGGCTCTGCAACAGCAAGTGCGCGACTCGATTAAGAAGGTTAAGGCGGACTCTCTGCGTGTCAAGCTCGACCGCATTGCCGATGAGCGTCAGCAGAAAAAGACGGCATATCTCAAGCGATTGGAGCGTGCCGATTCAATCTATAAGGCTAAGCAGCGCGAGCGTGCCGATAAAAAGTTGCGTAAGCGTGTGGCGCGTCTTGAGCGTAAGGGTATAACCATCAAGCCGGTTCACGACTCCGTGTTCCGCCAGATTGACTCTATAATCTATGCCGACTCTGTGCCGCACGACTCGTTAGTGCGCAATATGCTTGACTCTATTATTGCCAAACATTTCCCTAAGCGAGAGCACAGGGATACCACAGCCGTGCAGGCAGATACTATCGAGGTTGACTCTACCTATCGTCTTATTATGGCGTTGCGTAATGTGAGAATGTTCCGCGCTGATGCCCAGATGGTCTGCGATTCGCTTATCTCGCGTAGTACAGACTCTATAGTCCACCTATACCGTTCGCCTGTGTTGTGGAATGAGGAGAACCAGATTACATCTGACAGTATGCACATCTACAGCACCAATGGTCGTCTGCAAAAGGCTAAATTTGAGGGTCATCCGATGATTGTTGCTCAAATTGACACGGCGCATTACAATCAGGTTGCCGGCAAGGAGATGATTTCATACTTTAATGAGAATAACGAAATCTATCGTAACGATGTAAATGGTAATGTTCAGACCATATACTATATGCAGGAGGAGAATAGCCCTGAGGTTACAATGATGGCATATATCGAGAGTGGCGATATGACGGCTTATCTCGAAAATCGCCAACTCAAGGGTATTACCTACCGCACCAACCCGACATACTTCTTCTATCCGATAGATAAAATTCCGGAGGATCGCCAAACTAAGCTCAAGGGCTTCAAATGGGAAGAGTCGCGTCGTCCTGGCAGAGATTCGGTAATGACCCGTACTATCCGCCCTTCTGAGCGAGAGCAGCGAGGCGAACTGCAAAAACCAACCTTCCCAATTGAGAGGGCTCTTAACCTTCGTAAGCAGCGCTTGATAAACTCGGGTCGTTGGATGGATCGCACCGATACTCTGAGTTATGAGACAATAGAGTGGGTAGAGTCGGTAAAATATTAGAAATCCCAACCCCAATATAAAACCTAAACATATGGCTACAAATAAAAATCTTCGTTTTGAGACTCGTCAGGTCCACGGAGGTTATAGCGTCGATGAGACAGGTTCTCGCGGTATTGCAATCTATCCTACGGCTGCATACCACTTTAAGAGCTGTGACTACGCTGCCAACCTCTTTGAGCTGAGCGAGGGCGGAAATATCTACACCCGCCTGCATAACCCTACAACAGCGGCCTATGAGCAGCGTATATCATCGCTTTATAATGCCGTAGGAGCACTTGCTGTAAGTTCAGGTATGGCGGCTATATTTATTACCGTAACCTCGTTAGCACAGCAGGGCGATAATATCGTGGCAGCGCCATTCCTCTATGGTGGTACTTATAACCAATTTCGCGTATCGTTGCGTAAGTTGGGTATAGATGTGCGCATAGCCGCTTCGGATAGCATTGAGGCGTTTGAGGCACTGATTGACGATAATACTAAGATGATTTATGTCGAGAGTATGGGTAACCCTACTTGCGAAGTCTCAGACCTTGAGGCGTTGAGTCGTCTGGCCACACTATACGATGTGCCTTTTGTTGTAGATAATACCTTTGGTGCAGCGGGTTATTTGTGTAACCCATTCGATTGGGGCGCAAATATAGTTGTCGATTCAGCTACCAAGTGGATAAATGGCCACGGAACGGCTATGGGTGGCATTATTGTCGATGGTGGTAATTACGATTGGGGAAATGGCAAGTTCCCGCAGATTGATGGACCGTCGGAGGGTTACCACGGTCTGAATTTGTACGAGACATTCGGAAATCAAGCCTTTATAGTCAAGTGTCGCGTGGATGGCTTGCGCGATTTTGGATGTTGCCCTTCGCCATTTGACTCATACCTTATGTTGCTCGGCCTTGAGACTCTCTCGTTGCGTGTAGCTCATCAAGTGGAGAGCTGTCGTACATTGGCAGAGTATTGTAGCGACCATCCTAAGATTGCTCGCGTAAGCTATGTTGGTTTTGAGGATCACCCAGGCTATAAAAACGCCCAAAAGTACTTCCGTTTTGGTGCTTCGGCTGTGATGAATATTGAGCTTAATGGCACTCTTGAGAGTACCGTTAAGTTTGTTGAAGCTCTGAAACTTATGGGTAATATGACAATGATTGGCGACTCTATCAGCGTTGTTACCCATCCTGCATCAACCACACATAAGCAACTGAGTGAGCAAGATATGCTTGCTGCCGGTGTTACACCTACACTGCTACGCCTCTCTTTGGGCTTGGAGAATGTGGAGGATATTATCGACGATTTTGAACAGGCTTTTGACGCTATAGATGAGTAATATATACCACTATAACCACCCTTTTACTACCGAAGGTGGATATACCTTCCCTTCGCTTGATATTGCCTACGATACTTTTGGCACCCTTAGCCCAAATCGTGACAATGTCATCTGGGTGTGCCACGCACTTACAGCCAACTCCGATGTGGCAGATTGGTGGCCACATACCGTCGAGCAGGGATGCTTCCTCGATCCCGATAAGTACTTTACCGTCTGCGCCAACTTCTTAGGCTCGCACTATGGCACAACGGGCCCATTGAGTATTAATCCTGCTACAGGCGAGCGCTGGTATGGCGACTTCCCGCTTATCACCGTGCGCGATATGGTGCGCGTGCATCAGCTCTTGGCAGAGTATTTGGGTATCGAGCGTGTTAAACTGCTCATCGGTAGCTCTATCGGTGGTTTTCAGTGCCTTGAGTGGGCTGTTATGCAACCTGACTTTGCCTGCAAGGCTGCCTTTATTGCCACTACTGTTCGCACACAACCGTGGGCTTCAGGCTTTAATGAGTCACAGCGTATGGCAATAGAGTCTGATCCGACATTTGGTCAACATAACGAGCAAGCAGGTGCAAACGGAATGGCTGTAGCTCGCAGTATCGCCCTTTTGAGCTATCGTGGAGGCGTGGCGTACAATCTTTCGCAAGAGGATAGTGAGCCCAATGAGGCTTCGTTTAATCGTCGCGTGCTTAGCTATCAGCGCTATCAGGGCGAAAAACTTCGCCGCCGATTTAACGCCTACTCATACTACCGACTCTCGCAGGCTGTTGACTCGCATAATTTGGGTCGCGGTAGGGGAGCGGTCGCAGATGTGCTGAAAACTATCAAGGCTAAGAGTTTGGTCGTGGCAATTACCTCCGATATCCTCTTTCCGCCTGCTGACCACCAAATAATGGTTGAAAATATCCCCGATGTAACCTATCGCACAATAGACTCAGTCTTTGGTCACGATGGTTTTCTGGTGGAACATAAGTTGTTGAACGAAATAATTTTAGATTTTATAAACGATGAACGGTAAGAAATTACAAATCGGACTCTTTGGCTTTGGTACTGTTGGCAAGGGTCTGTACGATGTGCTTAAACGCATAGGCTCTACAAATGTGGAGATTACCCATATTTGCGTGCGCGACATCAATAAACAACGCGATGTTGAGGCTCGTTTTACCGATAACCCCGACGATATTTTCTCAAATCCAGATGTTAACTTTATCGTTGAGCTTATCGATGACGCTGAGGCTGCTTATAGTATTGTTAAGCGTGCATTGACTAAGCGCCTGCCTGTTGTGTCGGGTAATAAGAAGATGCTCGCATACCATATAGAGGAGCTTATAGAGTTGCAGCAGCAGTATAATACCGCTCTGCTTTATGATGCATCGGCGTGTGGCTCAATACCTGTTATCCGCAACCTTGAGGAGTATTACGACAATGACCTTCTCACATCGGTAAAGGGTATTCTGAATGGCTCGTCTAACTTCATCCTCTCAAAGATTTTTAATGAGAAGATGTCTTATCCAAATGCCCTCAAACTTGCTCAGGATTTAGGCTTTGCCGAGAGTAATCCTTCACTCGATATTGACGGCTGGGATTCGCTCTTTAAGCTTATAATTATTACCGTTCACGCCTTTGGCCTTTATGTTGCTCCGCACCATATCTTTACCTACGGTATCTCTAATATGAACGATGCCGATATACGCTTTGCTACCGAGAAGGAGCGCCGTTTTAAGCTCGTTGCCCATGTTGAAAAGCTTAGCGACAATCGTCTTATTATGAGCGTTATGCCACAACTTATCTCGCGCAATAAATATATATATAGTGTAGAGGATGAGTTTAATGGTGTTGTTATCAAGGGCCTTTTCTACGACAAACAGTTTATGTTCGGTCGTGGTGCAGGTGGCTATCCTACAGGCTCGGCCGTACTAAGCGATATCACTGCGTGCCTCTATAACTACAAGTATGAGTATAAGAAACGCAACAATTCCCAACTTCCAACTTATACTAACGACCACTCTTTCCGCGTATATTACCGCTACGAGAATGCTGAGGATCTCGCCTTGCTCCATTTCGAGAATATCAGCGAGGAGTATATCTCTACCGATTATAAGTATGTCGTAGGCCGAATATCACTCGCCGAACTGCATAAGGCTAATGAGGAGTTGCGCAAGCGTAATGTGTTTATTGCGGCGTATCCACGCGACTAATAATTTGTTGTGAATTTGTTGTGAAAAGGCAGCATTAGCTGCACATCCTTCATATCCCCGAATGGGAAATACGCTTAGTATGTCCCATCCGGGGATATTTCACGATGCACACCTACTACTGCCTTTTGACAACAAA
>JAFNYE010000204.1 GCA_017383345.1 Alistipes sp.
CTTATCATAAAACAAGAATCATGAAAAAAGGAAAAGCTATATTTGCTGCTGGATGCTTTTGGGGAGTACAGTACCAATTCCAACGAGTACTTGGCGTTCTGAGAACTACAGTGGGATATACGGGAGGGCCGGAGGAAAATCCTCAATACCCAGAAGTGAAAGCACACCAAACTCATCACGTAGAAGCCATCGAGGTAGAATACGATACTGAAGTAGTAAGTTATGAAGAATTGTGCAAAGTATTCTTCGAAATTCACGACCCGGCACAAACCGACGGTGTAGGTCCTGACATCGGTCCTCAATACCGAAGCGAAATCTTCTATTTAAACGAAGAGCAAAAGGAAATTGCCGAGAAAGTGATAGCCTTACTCCGTTCCATGGGTCATGAAGTGAATACAATTCTCCGTCCGGCAGAAAAGTTTTGGGAAGGTGAAGACCAACACTACAACAATCATAGTACGCTTCATATCGTTACAGTCACGGATATGTGCGCCACGCTGAGTGGTGTGGTTTGGAACGAACAAGAATGTCTCGAAAGCACCGAAAGTCGATGCGAGGAAGCCGAGCTTACCGCCACGGGTAAATGTCGGCTTGATTTTGTCAACAAGTGTACGAAGTGCCTTCATTACTCACCCTCCTTAATCATTAAGTTAATACCATTGCGGATAATCTGCTGCATCTCGGTCTTTGAAGGGTCAACAAACTCGCAGAGTGCGAAATCCTCCTCTACAACCTCATAGATACCCAGAGCCTCCATCTTATCCAAGTCACCGGCCATAATAGCCTTCAAAAGGTGCATAGGATAGATGTCCATAGGCAGATACTTCTCGTAAAGGCCTGTAACAACGAAAGCACGCTCCTCACCGTTCATATTGGTATCAAGATTGTACTTGCGATTAGGGCAGAGCCAAGAGAAGTAGGTGCGAGAAACAGAGAACTTATGGAAACGAGGCATAGCCCAACCCATAAACTCGTAGTTGTCACCCTCAGGGATAACGGTAATCTGGTTAGCATAGTAACCGAGGAAGCCCTCAGCACCTGCATTGCGACCTGTAAGAACATTACCTGAGATAAAACGAGCGTGAGCGTCAGCAACCAAGTTACCAGCCAAGATTGAGTCGAGCTTAGCGCCGGCGATAACCTTAGCATAAGCAGGAGCAGCAACCTGAGAACCTGTAACTGCGATAACGCGGGTCATATCAACCTTGCCTGTAAGGAAGAGGCGACCAATGATAGCAACATCGGCATAACCTACAGTCCAAACCTTCTCACCCTTGTTGATTGGGTCGATGTGGTGAATTTGAACACCTACATTGCCGGCAGGGTGCTTACCCTTGAAGGCGTGAAGCTCAACACCTGTAAACTCAGGAGCAGCAGCCTCAGCGTTGTAGCCGAGGTGAACCTTACCCTCAGTCAAGCGAGCAAGAACCTCAAAACCCTTCTGCAAAGCAGCCTTGTCCTCAGCCAGAGTGTAGCTGTAGTCAGGAGCAAGCGGAGCAGAGTCAAACGCAGAAACGAAGATCGACTTTGGCATATCTGCAGGATTTGCAATAATGCCGTAAGGACGCTGAATAAGCAGTGTCCAAAGACCCGATTTGAGCAAAAGCTCGACAATCTGGTCGCGGGTAGCCTCTGCTACATTGAGAGTCTCGAACTGCTCGTAAGCTACTGAAGAGTCAGCTGTAATCTCGACAGAGAGGATACGGCGCTTCTCACCACGAACAACAGCGGCAACAGTACCGCTGACAGGAGAGGTGAAAACAACCGATGCGTTATTCTTATTAAAGAACAACGGTGTTCCTGCCTTAACTACATCACCAACCTTAACCAGCATCTTAGGAACGACACCCTCAAAGTCGAGAGGAGAGACTGCATAAGTAGAAGCCATTGCGCAAGCAGTAGTCTTCAACTGAGCAGCACCCTGCAACTTGATGTCCAAACCTTTGCACAGTTTAATAGTTTTTGACATTGTTAAAACTGTTTTAATGTTTGAAAATGAATTGTTATAATTTGTAAAATTATCTTTAACAGATTGTTAACCGATTTCCGCCCGCGAAGGTACGAATTTTTTCTCTATTTTGAGCAGATTTTGACACTTTTTTGTTATTTTTTTAACAGATAGCTTTTATTATGTAAACTATGCTTGACAAACCGAGTAAAACTTTGAAGATTTATACATTTTTCCTATCTTTGTGCTATGAAGGTTAATATTCACACACACCACCGCAAAAGTGGCGAGCGCACAATCTCCACACTCGGCATTCACCCATACGATGCAGAGGGCGTAACAACTGACTCTATCTTTGCCATAGAGCGCACAGCATTAGAGTATGATGCCATTGGCGAAATAGGGCTTGACTACTCCACCAACATCAACAAGGAGGCGCAAATACTCCTCTTCAAGGCGCAGTTGGAGGTTGCACGACATCTTAACAAAGGCGTAGTCATACATTGCGTCAAGGCGTTTGAGGAGGTTATGAATATATTGAGCAGATACAATCTGCCATTCGTAATCTTTCACGGCTTCATAGGCTCGCCCGAACAGGCTCTCAGAGCTGCCGCGCGTGGATATTACCTCTCGTTTGGTCATCGCACCTTTCGTTCTCCAAAGAGTATTGAGGCGTTGAAAGTCACCCCTGCAAACCTTCTATTCTTTGAGACTGACGACAGCACCATAAACATAGAGCAGATTTACGGGCAAGCCTCCGAGGTATTAGGCATACCAGTGCCAATGTTAGAGTGCGTAACAAACGAAAACTTTGAGAGAATAACAAACCTATAGATTAGACCCCATTATGTGGTTAGAAAGAAGCGAATTACTCTTTGGAAAGATAGTACTCGATGAATTAAAGAGAGCCAATGTCTTAGTTGTAGGCATTGGTGGAGTTGGAGCCTACGCAGCGGAGATGCTGGTACGCTCGGGTGTAGGCAAGATTACCATAGCCGACTCGGACACCGTATCGGTTACAAACATAAACCGCCAACTTATAGCCCTACACTCGACCATAGGTCAACTCAAGACCGAGGTGCTCGCCAAACGACTTATGGACATAAACCCCAAACTCTCGCTCAGGGTTGTTCCCGAGTATATCAAAGATGAAAAGACCGACGAGATATTGGACAGCGAGAAGTACGACTATGTAGTTGACGCCATTGACACTCTCTCGCCAAAGTTGGCGCTTATCAAGGGTTGTCTTGACCGCAAGATACCTATCGTCAGCTCTATGGGTGCAGGAGCAAAACTCGACCCGACAAAGATGGAGATTTGCGACATATCCAAGACTCACCACTGCCCTCTTGCCCACATGCTGCGCAAGCGACTGCACAAGATGGGCATACGAAAAGGCTTTAAGGCGGTATTCTCTGCCGAGCCACCAAAAGAGGGGGCGATGATACTCTGCGAGGAGCAGAACAAGAAATCAAATGTAGGCACAATATCCTATCTGCCTGCACTTTTTGGCATAGGATGCGCTTCAGTTGTTATTAGAGATTTAACAGGAACAGAAGTATGAAAATAGTATTTTTAGACGAATATTCGCTCGGCGGAAACGACCTGTCGGCAATAACATCACTCGGCCAATACACGGGCTATGACCGCACCTCGCCGGAGCAGGTTTTAGAGCGCTGCAAGGGGGCAACGGTAGTAATATGCAACAAGGTCTATATCTCGCGCGAAGTAATGAGCCAACTACCTGATTTGAAGCTCATTGCAATATCTGCTACAGGAATGAACAATGTCGATTTGGACGCTGCGGCAGAGCTGGGCATTGCCGTAAAAAATGTGTCGGGTTACTCAACCTATTCAGTTGCTGAAGCAACGCTATGCGGGGCTCTAAATCTACTCAAAAACGCCTCATACTATGACCACTATTTCAAGGGCGGAGCATACGCTGCCACTACCGATATTTTCCACTTTGGTCGTCCTATATCTTTGCTTCGTGGCAAAAATTGGGGCATCATCGGCTTAGGCGCTATAGGTCATCAGGTTGCACACTTGGCTGAGGCATTCGGTTGCAATGTAGCATACCACTCCACATCGGGTGCAGCACGCAAGGAGAAGTATCCGCAAATGGCGTTAAGCGACCTACTTGCGTGGGCAGATGTGATATCTGTTCACTGCCCTCTCAACGCCACAACAGCAGGCCTTATTGGAGCTGAGCAGTTGAAGCAGATGAAATCTACTGCAATAATCATCAATGTTGCCCGCGGAGGCATTATTGACGAGCAGGCACTCGCTGATGCGCTGAACAGCAACACCATTGCAGGCGCAGCGCTTGATGTGTTCTCCAAAGAGCCTCTGCCATCGTCGCCTCTCTACCACCTTAACGACCCATACAAACTTGTAGCATCGCCACATACCGCGTGGGCTGCCGATGAGGCTGTCAAACTCCTCATTGAGGGTGTGGCCGCCAACATCAAGTCAATAATGTAAGTTACAACATAAAAAAGCGGATAAAAGAGGAAAATCTCGATTTTTTTGCTATCTTTGCGAAATATATTGATTTTTTTACAAACCTTAGAATATTCCGTTAGTTATGTTGAGCAGACAAGTAGCCGATAAGTTGGCTAAATTAGAGACTCCGTTTTACCTATACGATATCGAGCTTTTGGAGCAGACCCTCCAGAGCCTGATGTCTATTGCATCGAGATACAACTACAAAATTCACTACGCCATCAAGGCAAACTACGACGCCCGATTATTGCAGATAATCAAGAAGTTTGGCGTAGGCATTGACTGCGCAAGTGGCAATGAGGTGCGTTGCGCCATAGAGGCGGGCTTTGAGCCTAAATCTATTGTCTATGCAGGCGTAGGTAAGCGTGACAAGGAGATACGCTACGCCATTGAGCAGGATATCTTAGCAATCAACTGCGAGTCGATTGAGGAGCTATGCCTTGTAAACGAGTTGGCAGCAGAGGCGGGCAAGGTTGTAAATATCGCCCTTCGCGTCAACCCAGACATTGACCCTAAGACCAACCATTGCATCGACACCGGTCAGGCTGACAGTAAGTTCGGCATTTCATACGAGGAGATACTCTCAAGCGTAGAGTTAATTCAGGGACTTAAGAATGTAGTTGTTATCGGTATGCACATACACATCGGCTCACAAATTCGCGAGCTCCATGTTTTTGAGAATATGTGCAACAAGGTCAACGCCATAGTTGAAAATCTCACAAAGCTCGGTTTTGACATCGAGTTTGTCGATGTAGGTGGAGGTCTTGGTATCAACTACGATATGCCCGAGAACGAGCCTATACCAAACTTTGCATCGGTATTTGCAATTATCAAGCAGCACCTGAAGGTAGGCAACCGCGAGGTCCATTTTGAGTTTGGCCGCTCGATTGTGGGACAATGTGGAGAGCTGATTACCAAAGTGTTATACAACAAGACCACCGCTACGGGTCGCCGCCTTGTTATTGTTGACAGCTCAATGACAGAGCTTATCCGTCCGGCACTCTACGGCTCATATCACAACATCGAAAACATCACCTCTCAAGCAGAGCAGCGAACAAAGTACACCATTGTCGGCACAGCTTGCGAGTCAACCGATATTTTTGACGAGAATGTGTCGCTCCCTCTGACAAAGCGTGGCGATTTGCTCACAATCAAGTCGGCAGGAGCTTACGGAATGTCTATGGCTTCGCGCTACAACCAGCACGACCTACCAGCGGCAGTTTACAGCGACGAGCTATAACACAAACAGGCGTTTATCTGACACTGAGGATTAATTTTTCAAATTAAAAGCAAAATAATTTGTTTTTAGAAAAATTTTGGTTACCTTTGTGCATTGAACAAAACACCCCTTTAACTATCGTTAAATGACTCGCGTTATCCGTTATATGATGGCGGCAATTATTCTATTATTGGCCGTTTCATCTTGTACGAAGGAGTATTACTACTCTCATCACGGTTGCCAAGTAAATTTGGTGGCCGACTTGGGTAGTATCAACACCCGTGCAATTGCTGACGGACAGACTGTAAACGAGGTTGCGTGGGCTGTTTACAAGCACGGCTCATCCACCCCTCTTGACGATATGTGGGGCACAATGCCTATCAACGGCAAGCAGGCCGAGCTATCAGTGCGTCTGGTTACAGGTCGAGAGTACGACTTGATTTTCTTTGCCTACTACACCGAGAACCCTGTTACAGAGATTACATACAACGGCACAATCAACCCTATGTTCTACAATATCGACCTCTACAACCAGAGTCTTACTGTAGATTACAACGGCGCGACTGCCAATGACGAGCGTCGCGACTGTTTCTGGCACGCAGAGCAGGGTCTTACCGTGAGTGGTCCTATCAACAAGACATTTACACTCAAGCGTCCATTGGCTCAACTCAACTTCGGTGTTGATATTCACGACATTGAGTTGGCGAACGAGGCGGGCTATCAAATCAGCGACACCGCTATAAAGGTTGACTCTTACACCGAGTTGAACCTTATGGATGGCTCATTGTCTGAGAAAGAGCCTGTAACAATATATTTTAACAAGGCGCAGACTCCTGTTTACAACGATGATATTCTCACAATTGCAAACAACAATAAGGAGTACAAGTACTTGGCTACAACTTATGTTCTTGTTGGCAGCAAATGCACAAGCGACATCAGCCTTGACATCTACGATAATACTGACTACCTGATTAACACCTTTACCTATAGTTTTGTGCCGCTACAGCGTAACTATCGCACAAACATTATCGGTAGTTTATTGACCAACCCTCACATATTCACAATTGTTGTGGATAACAACTTTACAGACGACCATAACGAATTCTAACTTTTTCAACAAATACTTTGGTAGGGTGTTCCGTGGAGCACCCCTTTTTATTATATATAGGTATGGGGAGTTGATAACAAAAAGCAGATAGCAACCCTTACCGCGAGGAAAAGACCTCGCAGAGGGATTAACGCAGAAATCTCCTTGTATGAAACAGAGGAACAATATAACAAGAGGGAGTTCAAGGCTTGCGCAGAACGAAAAAGCGGAGCATACTTAAAGTATGTGAGCATTTTTCGGGCAAGCGTAACGCAGAAATCACCTTGTTATATTGTTTCTACGCTTAGCCGATGATAAAAATAGTAGGCCTCTTCTGAATATCAGGCATCTTCTCCTTACGCCATTGCGAGATCCTTGCGGTGCGAATATACTCGGAGGGGGAGGTTATATCACAAGCCACACACAGGCGTGTGTCGGGCTGGAGGGACTTGAGCAGCTGCTCAAACATCTTAACATTACGATATGGAGCCTCAATAAATAATTGTGACTGATGCTCCGCGTGCGCACGAGACTCAAGGCGCTTTATGCACTTACTGCGCTCCGGCTCTTTAATGGGCAGATAGCCATTGAATGCGAATGACTGGCCACTCAAGCCTGACGCCATTACAGCCATAAGTATAGATGATGGGCCAACAAGAGGCACAACTTTGATATTATGTCTATGGCACAACTCGACAACAGCCTGGCCGGGGTCGGCAACAGCAGGTACTCCCGCCTCGGAGATAACTCCTGCACTACGACCAGCAAGCAGAGGTTGTACCATCTTGTCAATCTCAGCCGCAGAGGTGGTATGCTCATTAAGTTCTACGAAGGTTGCGTCGTCTATAGCTCGGGCGTAACCACTCTTTGATAAGAAACGGCGTGCAGAGCGTACATTTTCGACAATGAAGTAATCCAACGAGTCAATTATAGCCTGATTTGATGCCGGAGTGACATCAGCAACAGCTGTATCGTCAGATATAGGACAAGGGATAAGATATAGTATTGCAGCCATTATTCGTAGATATAAATTCGTTTTACGCGCTTAGAGACCGATGTTAGTATCTCATATGGTATTGTACCGAGAACCTCTGCCATATCTTCTGGCGTATTACCGCTGACGGCAGAGAAGACTGTAACCTCGTCACCTTCGTTTACGCCCTCGATATCAGTAACATCAATCATACAGCTATCCATACATACACGACCAACAATTGGGGCCTTTTGACCAGCTACAAGCATACTCCAACAGCCACAACCCAAATGGCGATCCAGGCCATCGGCATAACCTATAGGTATGGTGGCTATACGGCTTGCACGCTCCACAACACCTGCACGGCCATAGCCAACGCTCTCGCCCGCCTCAACTCTACGAATTTGTACTATGCGTGTACGCAAACTCGATACAGGCTCAAGGCTATCATTATGGATGTAGCCGTAACCATACATTCCCAAACCGAGGCGGCACATATCGAAGTGAGCCTCAGGGAAGCGCACTATAGCAGCCGAAGCCGCAGCGTGACGGATAACCGGATAGTCGCAATGACCCGCTATGCGATAACTCAGGCGATCAAAGAGCGCTATCTGGTTGCGAGTAAAATCATCCTGCTCAACATCGTCAGCAACGCACAAGTGAGTAAAGAGTGACGCTATACAAACAATACCCTTATATCGGTCAATACGATCCAAAAGTTGCGGCACATCGGCCTCCATAAAGCCGAGGCGATGCATACCTGTATCGAGTTTAATATGGATAGGATAGTTAGCCCTCCCCTGCCCCTCAACTGCGCGCACAAAGGCATCGAGTGAGCGGAAGGAGTATATCTCAGGCTCAAGGTTCTGTTCAACCATTATATCAAAGCTCTGATCGTCGGCGTTAAGCACCACGATAGGCATAGTAACCCCCTCAGCACGCAGTTGCGCACCCTCATCAGCAAAAGCTACTGCCAAATAATCGACCCCCTGCTTAGCCAAAAGATTAGCTACCTCGGCCTCGCCTGCGCCGTAACTTGAGGCCTTAACCATTGCCACCATCTTGGTAGTTGACGACATCTTTGAGCGGAAATAGTTGATATTGCGCTCCATAGCTCTCAGGTTGACCTCCAGCACCGTAGTATGGCTATGAAGTTCCAATCGGTGAGAGATACGCTCAGTACGGGCAGTACGGTTACCCTTAATCAAAACGGCGCTATCCTTGAAATCTATAGTCGATAGTTCATCAAGCAGCTGCTCTGTAGTAGCATAAAACTTTGACGGAGTAGTAAAGAGGTGTTGATACTCGCACATCTTTGCACCTATACCGATAAAGAGCGCAACATTGCGCAGTTTCATCTGCTCCGCAACCAACTCATAGAGCGTGCTATCATCCATACCGCTCTGCAAAATATCGGTCAACACAACCACCTTACGGCGAGCCTCTGCAACGGAGCCTAAATAGTCGAGTGCAATTATCAGGGAGTCGGTATCGCAGCTATAACTATCATCAACAATCAGCGCGCCATCACTGCCCTGCTTAACCTCAAGGCGCATTGCCACAGGGGGCAGTGTACTCATATCGGGTGACGGACAACCCACATAGCTGCAGAAAGCCTTAACAAGTTGCGCATTGCCTATAGTAAGAGCATCTGAGCCACACTCAACACTCAACAGCGACGCGTCAATAATCTCTCTATTAGCGAAGCGCTCACGCACAGCCTTTGTAATTTTCGGCCAAGCGGAGTTGACAATTATAGTTTTTGCAGATGTGGCGAGGATAAGTTTCTCGTTCAGTTTCTCAGACAAGCTCTCAAAATTGGATTGATGAGCATCGCCCAAAGTGGTAAAGATAACCACATCGGGAGCAATCATCTGCTCAAGAGTCTGCATTTCGCCCCTCTGCGAGATACCCGCCTCAATGAGTGCCACCTGCGCATCATCGGGCATCATAAGCAACGAAAGGGCCACGCCCAACTGCGAATTATAGCTACGAGGCGAACGATACAACTTAATCTGGTCGGTAAGACTATGGTTTATCCACTCCTTGACCACCGTCTTGCCATTAGAGCCCGTAATAGCAGCCACACAACCTGAGAATTGGCTACGACGGAACTTTGCAAGACTCTGCAACGCCTTCAAAGCACTCTTAACAACGACAACGCCACAATCACTTGGCACAGCAACCTCACGCTCGGTAAGGTAGGCCTTAAACCCACGCTCGACCATATCGCCAATATAGTTATGAGCATCGTGATTGATGCCTTGCATAGCTACAAAGATAGACTCCGAGCCACCAACAACGCTACGACTGTCGGTAACAAAGTTACTGACAACAATATCGGCACCAAAGTGTGTACCGCCACATATTTTTGCTATTTGAGATAGACTGAACTGCATATCTTTACTCTCTTTTACAACGAGAAAGTCACTATTGTTATACCAGAGCCACCACGGTCCGGATGATCATCGACAGCACTCTGCACCGCAGGAATTGTGCGCAGATAGCGACGAATTTCCTCCTTCAGCGCACCCGTGCCTTTGCCGTGCAAGATAGTAACACTACCCACGCCGACCATAAGAGCATCATCAACGAAATTGCGCACCATCTCTATGGCATCGACAACCCTCTCTCCGCGCACATCAATAGATGTTTGGAAGTTAAGGCGACGCTGCGAAATCTCCGAACCTATAACGGTACGCGGCGCCTGCGGACGAGTAGCACGATGGTACTCTGCCGATGAGATAACCTCAAGGCGGGCAACATCCACGGTAGTGAGCATCTGACCAAAGGCAACCTGAGCCTTTTTACCACGGATGCTCTGCACCACACCCACACCTTCGTGACCCATAAGGCGCACCTTAGAGTCAACCTCAACCTTCGGCTTCTCGACCTTAACAGGCACAATCTGCACATCCTCGGTCGGCTTATTATTCTTACGCTCCTCACGACGCTGACGACGACGCTCAATACGGGCTATCTCGCGAGCTATCTGCTCGTCATTCTCGCCACTATCGGCCTGCTCCACACTCTGCTTAAAGTCGTTAAACGACTGGCGCAGCACGCGGGTCTGCTCCTTCTCAGCCTGGGCCTCACGGATACCCTTAATTGTGCCCTCAATCTGGCGATTTGCCTCAGCAATAAGCTCCTTTGCACGGGTTTTAGCCTCGTGCAAAATAGCACGACGCTCCTCACGGATAGCTGCAAGTTGTTCACGATAATTTTGCTCCAACTCCTCAACCTTTCGGTCGGTTTGGCGGATTTTATCGCGCTTGTTCTCCCAATATCGCTTATCACGCGCAATTTCGCGCAACTGACGCTCTATATCTATATGGTCAGAGCCAACCTTCTCCTTAGCCGAAGCGATGATAGGCTCAGGAAGACCTATTTTGCGGGCTATTTCGATTGCGAACGAACTACCAGGCTTACCCGTCTCAAGGCGGAAGAGCGGACGGATATTCTGCACATCGAACATCATTGCTCCATTGAGAATGCCGTCAGTAGCGGATGCATAGTACTTAATATTGGAGTAGTGGGTAGTAATAACGCCAAAGCAACCACTCTCAACCAATCGTTCAAGCACAGCCTCAGCTATAGCAGCACCGATGGTTGGCTCTGTTCCCGTACCGAACTCATCAATAAGCACCAACGAGCGTTTATCGGCACCGGCAAGCATAGCCTTCATATTAATAAGGTGTGACGAGTAGGTTGACAAGTCGTTCTCGATAGATTGCTGGTCACCTATATCAATAAAGAGTTTGCTGAACACAGGCAACTCGCTGCTCTGCCCTACCGTTACGGGGAAGCCACATTGGAACATATATTGAATAATGCCAAATGTCTTTAAGCATACCGACTTTCCACCCGCATTAGGACCGGAGATAACAAGGATACGATTATCGGTATCAAGACGGGCATCAAGTGGCACAAGTTCGCGATTTGAGGCCTTGAGAGTCTGGGCCAGAAGCGGGTGTCGCGCCTTTACCAACCACAAATCACCATTGCTTATAATCGGTTGCACAGCCCCATTGGCAAGACCCCAGCGAGCTTTAGCTCTAATCATATCTATGGTTGCCACAAACTCGCCAGAGCGAGCCACGGACTCTATATCCTGTCGCACCAAATCGGTAAAGAGTGTCAAGATGCGTACCACCTCGCGGCGCTCGGCATACTCTAACTCCTTAAGGCGATTGTTAAGTTCTACGACCTCAACAGGCTCAACATAGAAGGTCTTACCTGTAGCCGACTCGTCGTGAATAAAGCCCTGCAGCTTACGCTTGTTTGCTGCGGCAACGGGGATAACTGCTCTACCCTCACGAATAGATATGGTAGCATCAGCATCGACAATGCCGGCACTCTTCGCCCCCTGCAATACAGACTGCAAGCGCTTAGAGACCTGGCCCTCCGATTGGCGTATCTCACGGCGCACAGAGGCAAGTTCCTCCGAAGCATTGTCGCGCATATTTCCGCGCTGATCCAAAATGCGGTCAATCTCGGCAACGATATGCGATAGAGACTCTACACCGCGGGAGAGGCGTCTAAGTGAGGGAAATTGGTCGCTTGAGTCGATGATATCGACAACAGCCGAGGCGGCAGTAAGGGTTACACCCAAACGCATAACCTCCTGACAATCAAGAAATGTTCCCAACACGCGGGCCTTATCTACGAGGGTGTCTATGTCAAAAAATTCATCCTTCAACACCCCACACTCCATAGTAAGGATAGTGGACATCTCTGCCACAAGAGCTTGTCGCTGAGCAATCTGCTGGGCTGAAGTTGAAAAGGTCTGTTCATCCAACAACTCAGCAGAGCGGTGCATAGTACACAACTCTCTGCACTGCGCACGAATAGTATCGAAGCCTATTTTAGACTCAAAATTCTCAGGATAAAGCATATCTAACAACTTTCAGGCTACTGAGCCTTCTTTGCAGCTTTTGCAGCCTTCTTCTCAGCCTTTGCCTCCTCGTTTGAGCCAAAGAGCGAGAAGTGAACATAGCGCTTAGGGTTCTGCTTCAGGTCACCCAAGAGCAGAGATAGATTTTCTGAAGCCTGTGCCAAATTTGCGTATAGTTGCTTATCGTTAAGCAGACTGCCAACAGTACCCTCGCTTTGATTAAACTTAACAAGGAGCGCATTGAGGCTCTCCACGCTCTGTGCCAACTTCTGAGCAAACTGCTGCTCCTCAAGTGTAGCGGTGATATTACCCACATTAGAGACGATGCCGTCAATCTTCTTGCCATTATCCTTCAAAGTGCCTGTAAACGAGTCGAGGTTAGCAACAATCTGCGAGTTCTCAAGCTGTGCAAGCAAATCCTTCAAGTGTTTGATAGAGGCAGCGATATTGGCGTTATTTTCGTTTACAATGCTATTGACCGATACCAATGTAGCATTGAGGTTATCAACCATAACAACGAGTTTATCCTTTATATCGCCAAACTGCGAAGAGATAGCGTCAAACATTCCGACCTCAACCTCAGACTCAATTGTTGCGCCCTTCTCAAGACTCTGAGCTGAAGTGCCGAGGATAATCTCTACAGCCTGACCTCCCATAAGGCCTGCACTGAAAATCTTAGCCTTAGAGTCAACAGGCAGTGTGTAATCCTTAGAAATAGCCATAGCAACCTGCACCTTTGACGGGTCCTGAGGAGAGATAACAACCGATGTAACCTGACCCACCTTCACACCACGGATAACAACCGCCGAGGCGGTCTGCAAACCACTCGCATCTTCGTAGTAAGCGAAATACTCATTGCTGCGACCAAAGATATCGGCGCCACTCATAAAACGAATACCTGCCCAAGCGCCTAAAAAGATGAGCAGTGCATAAATTCCGATTTTAACCTCTTTTTTCATATCTTTTCTCTTTTTATTTTACAACTTTACCATCCTTTACGGCAATAACAAACGCCTGTGGATAATTTTTACGAATATTTGCAACATTTGCTTGCGCAGCACTACGCTCTGCATAGTCGCCTACACAATACTTATATGAGTATGGGCCATCAGCACGCACCTGACGCACCTTACCCTTGCAAGAGTTAAAGCGCGCATCGCTGAGCGAAACTGCCTTTTGGCTCGCCATAATCTGTATAGCATAACGGACAGAAGATGTCGCCTTTGGAGTACTCTGTGGCTGAGGCTTTGGTTGTGGCTTTGGATGCTCTACCTTAGGTTGCTCCTTCTTTGGCTGCTCAACCTTAGGCTGCTGAGTCTTTGGCTGCTCAACTTTTGGCTCTTGAGTCTTTGGTTGTTCGACCTTTGGCTGAGAAGGTGTCTCCTTGAGCAAGCTTGCTTTAACATAAGCCACATAGTCGGCAACGGCGTTATACAGGGCCTTAACCAACTCCGACTGTCCCTTCTCGGAGGTAATGTATTTAAGGTCGGCAGAGTTAGACATAAAGCCTATCTCGGTAAGGATGCTCGGCATATCGGTTGCATAAAGCACACGAAGTGGCTGACGACGGATACCGCGATTTTCACGACCAAGTTTTGCATAGTGCTTTTGAACAAAACGCGCCATAACCTCGCTATACTCGCCATAGGTAAACTGCAGGTTCTGAATATGTGCGCGAACAATAGCCGCAGTACCTACATCCGACATATCGAAAAACTCCTCTTTGTTATTGGCAAAAAGGATTGCCTCATTCTCGCTTGTCTCAAGTTCACTCTCACCCATAATAAGGGTCTCAACACCCCTGACACCTGTATTGCGATGGGCATTGGCGTGAATAGAGATAAACAAATCGCCCTCAGCCTTATTGGCGATATCGGCACGAGTTTGAAGGTCGGCGCGCAGATTGGAGGAGAAGTTACGCTCGGTTTTGCGGGTATAGACAACCTTAATATCGGGCATATTTTTCTCAATCATAGCACCGAGCTTGAGCGCCATTTGCAGATTGATATTTTTCTCGGCAAAGCCTCCATAACGAGCGCCAGGATAAATACCGCCGTGACCTGCATCGATAACGATAACTTTTACCCCCTGAGCAACATTTTGAGCCTCCACGCCGTTAATACCCATTGTAAGGCAGAAAAGGGAGAATATTACTAAAAGTCTGTTCATAGCTTTGGTAAAATAGAGTTTTTTCACTATCTTTACGCGCTGAAAAAACGCGCATACATACGCACAAAGGCGATGTTTGTCGTTTTTGCCGGCTTTGCCGGCAAAGGTATAAAAAAATTTGGATTTTTGAAAAGATTTAGGACAAAATATCTCGTTGCGTTGCTCGTTACGCTCTTTATGGCGCAAACTCTGTTTGGTTTTGCGCAGGCAAGGCGTATCGGAGCCGAAAATATTGCCGCCCCACTGGTGGCAGATTCTGTTGCACCCCTTTCGCCGAAGAGTGACACCGCCACTTCGCCTGTATCCTTGCGCGAGTCAAGGCGTTCAAGGCGTTCAAGTGCCTCTTCCGACTCGGTTAAGTTAAATCAACCGACAAACACCGTGGCTCCCACTCAGCCTAAGCAGGACACCACTCAAAGGGTCAAAAAGGGTAATAGTGGTTTGGATCAAGTGGTTGAGGGTAAGAACACCGACTCTCTCTACTACGATGTGGTTAACCGCAAGGTCTATATATACAATCAGGGCGATATAAAGTATGATGACAAGTCGCTCAAGGCCGACTTTATGCGTATCGATATGAATACCAAAGAGATTTACGCATACGGTAAGCCCGACTCTGTCAACGGTCAGGCAACAAAGACGCAGCCTGTATTTACCGACGGAGGTGGTAGCTACACTATGGACACCATTACCTACAACTTCGACTCGGAGAAGGCCCTAATTCGCGGCGTGGCAACACAGCAGGGCGACGGTTGGCTTGTAGGTGGTCGCATCAAGAAGCAGCCTGACAACTCTATCAACATCCAGCAAGGCAAATATACTACCTGTGAGCATACCGACCACCCTCACTTCTACCTGGCCATGACAAAGGCTAAAGTTATTCCGGGCAAGAAGATTATCACAGGTCCTGCATACCTTGTTATGGAGGATGTACCAATCTATCCGCTCTGTATTCCTGAGGGTTTCTTCCCTATCTCATCGGGAGCAAAGTCGGGTCTGCTTATGCCGACATACGGTGAGGATGGTGCACGAGGCTTCTTTGTGCGCGGCCTGGGATACTACTTCATCCTTAGCCAACACATGGATTTGGCTCTGACGGGCGGTTTCTACACCCTCGGCTCGTGGGAGGTTAACGCCTCTTCACGCTATGTAAAGAGATATAAGTACTCAGGCAACCTGAACTTCGACTTTTCGAGTGTAAAGACGGGTGACAAGGGCGAGCCTGACTATATAAAGCAGAACAACTTCAAGTTCACTTGGACCCACTCGCAAGACCCTAAGGCAAACCCTGGCTCGACATTCTCGGCATCGGTAAACCTATCAACAAGTGGTTACAGCAAGTATTCGGCTACATCGCTCAACGACATTCTTGCAACGCAGACCAACTCCTCAATTGCATATTCAAAGAGTTGGGCGGGAACACCATTCTCGTTCTCGATGAATATGGCTATATCGCAGAACTCACAGACTCGCGCGCTATCGGTAACATTCCCGAATATGGTATTCAATGTTGCCCGTGTATATCCATTCAAGCGCAAGGAGGCTGTAGGTAAGCAGCGTTGGTATGAGAAGATTTCGTTTACCTACACCGGAAAGTTAACCAACTCGGTTTCAGCTCCAGAGAGCGAGATATTTACTAAGCAGACGCTCAAGAATATGAAGAACGGTATTGAACACTCATTGCCTGTTTCATCGAGCTTCACGCTGTTTAAGTATATCAACCTCACTCCTTCGTTCAACTACACCGAGCGCTGGTACTTCAAGCGTCAGATGCAGGAGTGGAACCCTGTAACCAATAAGGTTGACAAACTCGACCCTGAGTATGGTTTCTACCGCATATACAACTACAACGCATCGGTTTCGATGAACACCACAATTTATGGTATGTGGCAGATGAAGAAAAAGACTGCCAAAGTGCAAGCTGTTCGCCACACCATCACTCCGTCAATCGGTGGTTCGTATATGCCTGACTTCGGTAACCAGAAGTATGGTTTCTACAAAGTTGTTCAGTCAGACTCGTTGGGTGG
Source organism: Alistipes sp. (assembly GCA_017383345.1). GTDB lineage: Bacteria > Bacteroidota > Bacteroidia > Bacteroidales > Rikenellaceae > Alistipes. The sequence continues at coordinate 16,823 of JAFNYE010000204.1, forward strand.
TCACACAATCTACTCACCATATTCGGACAACGCATACGGTATTCCGGGCCGTGGAGCTTCAGCCTCGCTCAACTTCTCACTCAAGCAGAGCCTTGAGATGAAGGTACTCAGCAAGCGTGATACATCGGGCGTGAAGAAGCTCAAGATTATTGACGACTTCTCAATTAGTGGCTCATACAACTTCTTGGCCGACTCTTTGGGCTTGTCCAACATATCACTCGGTCTGCGTACCACAATTTACGGCAACTTCGGTATTAACCTCTCGGCTACGCTCGACCCTTATCAGGTTACACCGCAGGGTGTGAGAATAAACAAACTGATGCTTGCAAAGGGTTTGCCGGGTAGAATTATGAATACCGGCTGGAGTTTCGGTTATACATTCAAGTCGCGCAATGACAAATCTCAAGCGGCTGTAAATGATATCAACTCCATTCCGCCTGAGTATTTCAACCCATTCTCCGACCCTTATGGACTTATGGACCCTGTACTACGAAGGCAGTATATGGCCCAAGCATACTACGACTTCTCTATACCGTGGAACTTAGGTTTCAACTATGTTATCAGCTATAGTGCCCAATATACTAACAACGGCACTACGGGAGTAAAGAAGACGGTTAACCAGACAATCGGTTTTAATGGTAGCATAAACCTCACGCCAAAGACGGGTATATCATTTACCAGCGGTTTTGACATACAAAACAAGAAGCTGACAACAACATCTATATCTATCACGCGAGATTTGCACTGCTGGCAGATGTCATTTGTATGGATTCCGTTCGGTACTCACCGTAGCTGGAGTTTCAACATAGGCGTGAAGGCTGCATCGCTTGCCGACCTTAAATACGACAAGAGTCAGACTATGTACGACAACCTCTTCTAAGAGTAATATTCGGTACATCTTTTGCCTCTATAAATTATATAGAGTAATACAAAAACGAGATATGAAAAAACAACACACTGAAAATCAGGAGATTAAAGACCAGACAATCACAAACGACCAGAGTGAGGCAACTACACAGGATGCCTCAACATCGGACAATATGGCAGAGGATAAGAGTGCAGAGACTGACACTGTGGCAGAGAAGAGCCCCGAGGAGCAAATAGATTGGAAAGACCAATATATTCGCCTTCAGGCTGAGTTTGACAACTTCCGCAAGCGTACCCTTCGTGAGAAGATGGAACTTATTGAGAACGGCGGTCGCGATGTATTGAAGGCTATATTGCCAATCCTTGACGATATGCAGCGCGCTACAGCGGCATCAGAGAAGAGTGACGACATCAACGCTCTGCGCGAGGGTGAAAAGCTGGTTGTGCAGAAGTTTATCGACACACTTCGCCAAAATAAGGTTGTTGAGATTGAGGCTCTCGATGCTCAGTTTGACGAGAATTTGCACGAGGCAGTTGCTCGCTTTGCTGCTGGCGAAGATAAGAGCGGCAAGGTTATAGATGTTGTGGAGCGTGGATATATGCTCGGCGACAAAGTGCTTCGTTATGCAAAAGTTGTTGTAGGTGAATAATAGTAAATGCTATGGCAGAAAAGAGAGATTACTATGAGGTGCTTGGCGTTGAGAAGAACGCTAACGCAGATGAGATAAAGAAGGCCTACCGTAAAACAGCCCTCAAGTACCACCCTGACCGCAATCCTGACAACAAGGAGGCGGAGGATAAGTTTAAGGAGGCTGCCGAGGCTTATGATGTACTTTCAAACCCCGACAAGAGGGCTCGCTACGACCAATTTGGTCACGCTGGTGTCAACGGCAACGCTGCAGGCGGTGGCTTTGGTGGCGGTTTTGGCGGAGGTTTCTCTATGGAGGACATCTTCTCGCAATTTGGCGACATCTTTGGTGGAGGCTTCGGCTTTGGTTCATCAGGTCGCAGCCGTGGTCAAAGGGTAAGTCGTGGCGCAGATATAAGAGTGCGCGTAAGTCTTACACTTGAGGAGATTGCCACAGGCGTAACCAAGAAGATTAAGATTAACAAAAATATAGCTTGCGACAGCTGTAACGGCACAGGTGCAAAGGATGCCTCATCGCGTGTCACTTGTACCAACTGTAATGGCTCTGGCGTGGTAATTCAGGTACAGAACACCTTCTTTGGTCGTATGCAGTCGCAGACCGAGTGTCCTGTTTGTGGCGGTATGGGTACCGTTATCAAGGATAAGTGCAGCAAGTGTTCAGGCGAAGGCACTATTAAGGGTAGCGAGGTTGTAGAGTTCAAGATACCTGCAGGTGTTGCTGAGGGTATGATGATAACCGTATCGGGCAAGGGTAATGCTGCTCGTCAGGGTGGCGTAAATGGCGACCTGCTCGTAGTTATTGAGGAGAAGGCCGACCCACGCTTTATCCGCGATGGCGCAAACCTTATACACAACCTCACAATACCTGTAACTACGGCTATTGCAGGCGGAGATGTAGAGGTGCCGACAATCACAGGCAAGGCTAAGATTAACATCACCGCAGGAACACAAGCAGGCAAGGTGCTTCGTCTGCGTGGCAAGGGACTGCCGTCAATCAATAGCTACGGCAGCTACAACGGAACGGGTGATTTGCTTGTTGTGGTAGATATAGCAATACCATCATCGCTCAATTCGGAGGAGAAGGAGCTTATAGCAAAGCTTGCGCAGATGCCACACTTCCGCAACCCAGAGAAGAGCAGCAAGCAGAACATCTTTGAACGAATGAAAGACTTTTTTAACTAACAATGGGACTATTTTCACCGCCAAAGAAGCGAGCCAATAAGTTTAACTATATCCCGCGCTATTTCGACCCTGAGAAGGAGCGCAGGGATCAGCGTCGTCGCGAACTTAGAGGAGAGGGAGGCAATGACAACACCCCCTACACTCCGGGCAAGTATATCCGCACCGTTCGTGAGGCTCGTGCCGAAAGGAAGGCTCAGCAAAAGAGTGGAAATAGGGTTGGCCCTGCACTGATTTTCGGTGTAGCCATTGCCATACTTATTATATATATGTTGGTACCGCGCATTGTGTCGATGATAACAACAGTTGGTAAGCAAGGCAACCCCGAGGTTGAGCAGGCTGAGTTAGAGAATGAGACTTTCAACCCATACACCCCAATAACTATTGTACCAAACGATTATCAGGAGTAACCTAAATGGCTGACTGTATAAAATTATTACCCGAGATTGTATCCAACCAAATCAAGGCGGGCGAGGTGGTAGAGTACCCCTCTTCTGCCATTAAAGAGATGGTTGAGAACGCCATAGATGCAGGTGCTACCAGCGTAAAGGTAAACTACTCCAACGCGGGTCGTGACCTTATACAGATTATCGACAACGGTCGCGGTATGTCGCCAATTGATGCGCGTATGGCATTTGAGTGCCACGCAACAAGCAAAATCAATGAACTTGACGACATCTATCGCTTAGGCACTTTTGGTTTTCGTGGCGAGGCTTTGGCCTCCATTGCTGCGGTATCTCAGGTAGAACTTATCACTCGTCAGGCCGACTCCGAGGTAGGCACAAAGGTTATCATTGCAGGCGGAGAGTTTGTATCACAAACTCCTGTTGCCGCACCTGTAGGCTCTCAGTTCTTGGTAAAAAACATATTCTACAACACCCCTGGCAGGCGTAAGTTTATCGACGATAAGCACAACCAGCTGCCCAATATGATTAAGACCGAGTTTCGCCGTATTGCCCTCTGTCACCCTGAGGTGGCAATGGAGCTTATGTGCGACAAATCGCCAATATACACTCTGCCACAATCTTCACGACTGGAGCGTATTATCAACATCATAGGCGCATCGGCAAAAAAGAGTCTGCTCGAGGTTGGTGTAGAGACATCTATAGCAAAGGTGGAGGGCTACATCTGCCAAGCCTCAAATGCCAAAGTCCGTGCGGACCAATATCTCTTTGTCAATGGTCGCTTCTTCAAGTCACCATACTTCAACAAAGCGGTAACAAAGGCTTACGAGCACCTTATTCCTAACGGATCACAGCCCTCATTCTTCATATATCTTACCGTTGACCCCGAGCGCGTTGATGTCAATGTCCACGCCCAAAAGATTGAGGTTCGCTTTACCGACACCGAGGCAATATGGCAGATTATCAACGCCGCCGTGCGAGAGACCTTAGCAAAGACCGGTTCGGTTCCAATGATGGACTTTGAGACGGGCGACCTGGTGGATATACCCGTTGCAACAACAGGCATACACTACCAAATGCCTAAAGCCAACACCTGCGATAGCTACAATCCATTTGCAGCAGCAGAGGTTGAGGATGGTCACACATCGGTCAAGGCGAGCTTCTGCGATATAGCGCAGAGTTTCAATAGCCACAACAGCGCACAGGACTTTGCCTTTCCACAAACCAACATCAGTTCAGGCAGCGAGTTGGAGTATATAGATTTCAGTTCAGAGAGGGAAGAGGAGCAATATTTGGAGTTGGAGTCGCACATTGACACCACTCCGACGGCCATAAACTTCATCGGACGCAAGTATGCCTCTATGATGGTAGGCGGAGTTCTCTGCATAATAGACCTCTCAAGGGCACGAGAGCGCATAATGTTCGATCGCTACTACACAATGCTTTTGGGTGGCAAGAGCGTGTCACAA
>JAFNYE010000205.1 GCA_017383345.1 Alistipes sp.
CTATGTCTGGTAAGACCTTGAACTTCGATGTTACTGTTGTTGCTGTACGCGACACTACTCCTGAGGATCTCTCTCAGATTATGGGTGGTGGTTGCGGTTGTGGCGACTGCGGCGGTGGCTGCGGCGAGCACGAGTGCGGCGACGGTTGCGACTGCAACGGCTGCCACTAATAGAGCCAAAACCAAACAGAAGAGAGGTTGTCTAACGAATTCGTTGACAACCTTTTTTATTGTGTTGATATAATCATCAATTTTTCGAGCCGTTTGCCCTACTCGCTGCTCTTTTAATTTAAGGGAGACAAACAACACGGAAACCGTAATAGGAGTCAGTGCCCCGCGGATAGTTGTGGTTACGATTCGCAACACGACAGTAGCCCGCATCGATGTACCAACTACCACCACGCAAAACGCGGAGGCTACCAGATGACGGGCCCTGAGGGTTAGTTTGGCTCGATGAGCTATACGAACTTGAGCTATACCAGTCGCTACACCACTCAGACACATTACCACTCATATCGTAAATGCCGAGTTCATTTGGTTTCTTACTCTTAACATTTGAGTGACCGCCACTGGAGTTGTACTTAGCAACCTCATCAATATTGTTACTACCGCTATAGGTATAACCCTTACTCTGATTACCTCCGCGCGCAGCGTACTCCCACTGAGCCTCGGTAGGTAGAACGTAACGTTTGCCCGTAAGTTCACTTAGCTTCTTGCAAAATTCTTGCGCATCGTTCCAAGAGACTTTCTCAACTGGGCGATTATCACCTGTGTAATATGAAGGATTTGAGCCCATAACGGCGCGCCACTGTGCCTGGGTAATCTCGGTCTCGCCGATATAGTAGGAATCAAGAGTTACATTATATACTGGTTTCTCGTCACTTTCGCCACTATTCGAACCCATAGCGAATGTACCGCCCTCGACATATATCATATTTAGATTGATACCCTTCGCTGTTTCGACATAAGATTTAGCCTCTGTCATTGTTGCAACAATATCGACAACATTATTCTCCTCGACTCGAATGCTCTGCTTATAGTCCTTGAAGCCCTGCTTACGAAGCTCAATAGTGTGGCTACCAACAAGCAAATCGTGCATCATAGGTGTGCGACCAACCAACTTACCATCGACGTAGACATCCACCATACCAGGGGTACTCATAATATTTAACGTACCCATAATTGGCGTAGGGTCTGCCAAGTTAAAGTGGAGAGCGGAGATACTTGACTGTATATTCTTAGTTACCGCTGTTGAGCGATGGTTCTCCTTGCGCGACTCCAATAGGTGGCTACCAGATGAGAGGCGACCGCTCCATGTAGTCGTACCCATAAGCTCATTATCTACATATATCTGACATCCCTCGCCAGCATTGATAGTAACATCGGCATAGTCGGGCTGGAGCTTAGGCGCAAAGGTTGTAACCTCATTATCCTTAATAACAACGGTACCCTCGTACGCCTTATACATAGTCTTCATAACACGCACATTATGTGTGCCACTCTTGATACCATCACTCTTTAGTGGTGCTGTACCGATATGCTTACCGTCGACAAAGATATTTGCACCATTCAAATCCTCACGATTAGGCACAGACAACCAGCCAAAGGCGGGTGTCAATGCAATGTGCTTCTCGATCTTTGCACCCTGCACCTGGAATGTGCCGCTATCGGTATAGTAGTCATTGGCCGTAATCGAGTAGTTATACGAGCCATTGCTAAGCACGAGAGTAACAAGACCATACTGGTCAGGCACATTGCTCATACCATCGACAACAACATTTGCCCACTTAGGCTCTACCTCAAAAATCACATACTGAGGACGCGCTGCGACAGGGTCAAGGTTGATGCGGAACGAGATATCGGCACTACTTACATTCACAGTCTGCTCATTCACAAGTGAGCCCTGCTGCACCTTAATCTTATGCTCGCCAGGGGTAACATCGGCGATAGAAAGCATATAGTTGTTATCGGTAACACCCTTATAAACGCCGTCAACATATACCTCAACATTATCGAAATTCGATGCCACGACAATAGAGTGCTGAAGGCGTAGCTCGGCATTTACCCTATACTCCTTGCCACCCTCAAGGCTGAACGACACCTCATTAGAGTCGCCATACTTGGGGTGTGTGATATAGAAACGTGTTGGCTCCTTGGCTGTGAGCTCAAAGATAAGACCATTGCCCTCGGTCGAGACAATACACCTCATAAGCTCCACATTGCCACCAAGTGGACGTACAGACAGCTCGCCAATCTCGGCAGCCGTCATACGGTTGATATGCATCTTGATGCGGGCACACTCACGATTTGAGCGATCCTTGCCTATTTTGTCTATCGCAACACCCGACATCGCACCGGTCTGCACAGGGGCAAAACTCGAGGCATCAATTTCGATGCTGCGCTCGGTCTGCGCCATAGCAACAAAGGGGAACAACAGAAGTAGTAGTAGTAGTATAAACTTTCGCATAATGAATTTTAATTTTTTACCTCTTTTTTATAATTAACGACCCAGCAAAGCGAGTCATCCAACGCCTTGCACGCAGCATCGTTGCGCTCTAAGAGCTCTTGGCGCAGCTCGGCATCGTGCTCGCTATATGCCGCCTTGCGCTCGGCGCAAAGCTGATTATAGCGCGCATCCATAACCTCAAGTAGCGAGTCGACATTGATAACCTCCTCCGTAACAACCTCCTCCGCAGGCGTTGGCACACCATTACCAGCACATCCCACAAAAAGGATAAGCGAGGCGATTAGCAGTGTCTTAAGCATACTACTCAACATAGACTACCAAACCCTTAAGGTACTCGCCCTCAGGATGATAGATATTAATCGGGTGATCGGCAGGCTGGGTTAGCTGACCGATAATACGTACCTTACGCTTCGCGATTGCCGCAGCGGTAAATATCGTTGTACGGAACAAATCGCGGCTCACAGCCTGCGAGCACGAGAAGGTAAAGAGGATACCTCCTGGGCGTATCTTCTCCAAGGCGCGGGCATTAATCTTTTTATATCCCTGAAGCGCATTACCCAACACCTTATGATGCTTAGCAAAGGCTGGTGGGTCGAGGATAATAAGGTCGTACGACGAATCGATATCCTTCAAATACTCCACCGCATTGCAAGCAATAGCCTGATGTGGAGCATCGTCACCGAAGTTGAGTCGTGCATTCTCATCAGCAAGCTTCACGGCACGCTCCGAGAGGTCAATAGAGACAACCTCGGTAGCACCACCCGCAAGGGCAGCAACAGAGAAACCACCAGTATAGCAAAAGGTATTCAGCACTTTGCGACCCTTAGAGTACTGGCGCACAAGGTCACGGTTAACGCGCTGGTCGATAAAGAAACCTGTCTTCTGACCCTCCTCCCAGTTAACCTTAAACTTCAAGCCATTCTCCAAGACCACATTATCCTTCTCGGCACAACGACCCCAGAGGTAGCCATCTATAGCACCCAAGTCCGCCTTGAAAGGCAATGTCTGCGAACTCTTATCGTAGATAGCCTCCAACTTATCGCCATAGGCCTCACGAAGTGCCTCAGCGATAGCGGTGCGCGAGTGATACATACCAACCGAGTGGCACTGCACCACAGCCGTACGCTCATATATATCAATTACCAAGCCTGGCAATAAGTCGCCCTCACCATGCACAAGACGATAGCAAGTGGTCTCGGCATTATCCACCAAGCCCAAAGCCTTACGGACACCCAACGCCTCGCTGATGCGTCTATTCCACCAGCTCTGATCTATCTCCTCCTGCTCAAATGTAAGCACACGAACAGCAATAGAGCCTATCTGCCAATGACCCCTCGCGATGAAGTCTCCCGACTTGGTAACTACATCCACCAAATCGCCCTCGCTAAGTGGCGCAAGGTGCTCAGTGATACGTTCAATAGCTCCCGAGAATACCCAAGGGTGACGTCTCTCCAACGACTCCTCCTTGCCTCTACGTAGGTGTACGATGTTTAATTTCTGCTTGCTCATATCTTTGGTTACTTTTTCTCTCTGTTTCTGCGTTTGCGATATTTGTAGTGGCGCTTGCCATCATCCTTTGTCTCCTTCGGAGGCGCTACTGC
>JAFNYE010000206.1 GCA_017383345.1 Alistipes sp.
CCACGACCACGACAAGTTGGCTCACTATGCTAACGCAGCTACCGATATCGAGTTTAATTTCCCATTCGGTTTCAAGGAGGTTGAGGGTATCCACTCTCGTACCGACTTCGACTTGGGTCGCCATCAGGAGTACTCAGGCAAGAAAATTCAGTACTTCGACCCAGAGCGTGGCGAGAGCTATGTACCTTATGTTGTTGAGACCTCTATCGGTGTTGACCGTATGTTCTTGCAGATTATGTCAGCCGCATACTGCGAGGAGAAGCTCGAGAGCGGTGAGGAGCGCGTAGTGCTTCGCATACCTGCTTGCCTTGCCCCTACAAAGGTTGCCGTTATGCCACTGGTTAAGAAGGATGGCCTCCCAGAGTTGGCTCGCCAGATTATCGACGACTTGAAGTTCGACTTCACCGTATCTTACGACGAGAAGGACTCTATCGGTAAGCGCTACCGCCGTCAGGATGCCGTAGGTACTCCGTTCTGCGTAACTGTTGACCACGACAGCCTTGAGACAGGCACCGTGACTATCCGTCACCGCGACTCTATGGAGCAGCAGCGCGTTGCTATCGCTGACTTACACTCAATTATCGGCGAGGCAGTGTCGTTCCGTCCACTCTATAAGAAAATTAAAGCGTAACAATGACTAAAACGAAGTATCGCCCAATGTGGGGCCGCGTTGTGCTAATCATAGCGGCTTGTTTGGCTGTTGGTTTCTTGATTGGTCGAGTTATCGCAATGTTCTAATATGAGCAGAATTCTCGCAATAGACTATGGCGTTAAGCGCACGGGGTTGGCAGTATCTGACCCCCTGCGCATTATTGCCAACGCATTGGATACTGTGCCAACCAAAGAGCTGGAGAGGTTCGTTGCACAATATTGCGAGCAAAATAGCGTTACCACTATAGTGGTCGGCAAGCCGTCGCAGATGAATGGCCAGCCGTCGGAGACGATGCGCTATATCGAGCCACTTGTACTGCGACTCAAGCGAGCCTACCCCGACAAGGAGATTGTTCTCCACGACGAGCGATTTACATCGGTTATGGCGCAACGCACAATACTTGAAAGCGGCATAGGCAAGATGGCCCGCCGCGATAAGGCACTTGTGGACCGCGTGGCTGCAACAATCATCTTGCAGTCCTATATGGAGTCTATCAACTTGTAGCTTGCGATGGTCGAGGAGCGAAGCATACGACGGTATGTGAGCATCCGCAGACCGAGTATAACGAGGCAAAAGCCTGACGACATTAACCAAAGTGTAGAGCAAGTACGAAAAAATTGCTTTTAGAAGTGATTTTGCAAGGCTTGCGATAGATGTAAAAGCGCAGCATACGACGGTATGTGAGCATTTTACAGCAGAGTGTAACGAGGCAAAAGCCTCATACCGCAAAAAATGTAAAATTGCTTTTAGAAGTGATTTTGCAAGGCTTGCGATAGATGTAAAAGCGCAGCATACGACGGTATGTGAGCATTTTACAGCAGAGTGTAACGAGGCAAAAGCCTGACGACATTAACCAAAGTGTAGAGCAAGTACGAAAAAATTGCTTTTAGAAGTGATTTTGCAAGGCTTGCGATGGTCGAGGAGCGGAGCATACAACGGTATGTGAGCATCCGCAGACCGAGTATAACGAGGCAAAAGCCTCATAAAACAATTTTTTATGATTTATCCAATAGTTATCTACGGCTCTCAAATACTGCGAAACAAGTCGGTGGATATCGCAGCAGATTATCCAGACTTCAAGAAGTTGATTGACGATATGTGGCTCACTCTTGGCGAGGCAAGCGGCGTAGGTCTTGCAGCACCGCAGATTGGCAAGAATATCCGACTCTTTATTGTCGATTGCACTCCGTGGGCTGAGGATGTACCTGAGCTGGCAGATTTCCGTCGCGTATTTGTCAATCCGGAGATTTACGAGCGTAGCGAGCAGACCGGCCTTTTTGAGGAGGGTTGCCTTTCGCTCCCAGGTATTCACGAGAATGTATCGCGTCCGATCAAAATCCGTATGCGTTACCTCGACGAGAACTTTGTAGCCCACGACGAGGAGTTTGACGGCTATCCTGCCCGCGTAATACAGCACGAGTACGACCACATTGAGGGCAAGGTCTTTACCGACCACCTCTCTCCACTGCGTCGCAACTTGCTCAAAGGTAAGATACTCAACCTTGCCAAAGGCAAATATCGCTGCAACTACAAGACTAAGTAAGCAGCAAGAGCAGAAACAAAAAAATCAGCCCGCAAGGACTGATTTTTTTGTTTACCCACACTGAGACTACAAGTAGCGCTTAACTTCAAACGCCTCATCGCCACGAGTGGACAACTTAGCTGCGCCACCCTTTACGCTCGATGGGATAGTGGTCTTGGCATATTTTGACACATCGTCGGGATTGTCGGCATTAACCATCTTGAGTGTGCCATCGGGCTCCAAAGTGGTTTGATAGCCATTAGTCGCGCCCCAATTCTTGCCGTCGCTATACTTTCCTGTGATAATATCGCCACTGATAAGGTAAGTACCCTTAAAAGTTACATAGTTAATAGGGGTCTGCAAATCCTTCTGATAGAGTACAAAGGTGTTGTCTGCCTTAAACTCGACATAAACCTCAATCTGCTCAATAAGGCTTGCGCTCCACGAAGTGAGCTTCCACTCGCCCACAACGCCCTTAACAAGCGGGTTCTCCTTGCCCTTTGGGCCACAACTTGTAGCCATAAGTGCAACAACGAGCACCAAAGCCAATGTTAAAATCTTCTTCATATCTCTTCTTTTATTCGTTAACACTACAACCAGCCACCATTTGTCGCATAGTCACGAGCAATGAGGGCAATCTCCTTAGTGATTTTCATACCACCTGTAGCCTCATCAGTACCCTCGGCATTACCGCCGGCAATATAGCTAACCTTGAGCACAACCGAGCCAGGCTTGGTACACTTAATTGAGAGCTTACCTGTTGCTGTAATGCTTACATCGCCTTCAACGCCGAGCTTAGTACGAGCCGACTGCGACATTGTCAAACCGCCGTCAACAAAGGTCAACGATGCTGGGTTTCCACCAAGTGCAGCGGTTAAATCGACAGTCTGACGGCTACCCAAACGAACGGTAATACAAGGTGTACCCTGAACATTCATCAGAGTCTTAAATGCATCGATATAACCAACGCCCATTCTACCCTTATACTTTGAAAGCTCAAGAGTTACAACAGAGTTGCCGTTCTGCGAGCTCTTTGTGCCTACGCAGTAGCGGTCGATGTCGTGTGTTGAGCTGACAAGGATATTACGAAGTTCTATAGCGGTAAGTTTCTTGCCAATATTGAGTGAGTGAGCGATAGCCAACGCTGCAATACCCGACACATGAGGGCAAGCCATAGATGTACCCTGCTTATAGCCATAGTCGCCCGACAAATAGGTGGTTGAATAGACTTCGGAGTTCATCTCGCCTGACTTGTCATCCCAATACTTCTGAAGGTAGTCACCACCAGGAGCTGCAAGAGTACAACCCTTGCCAAAGTTGGTGTAGTAAGCAGGGGTATAGTTGCAACTCATAGCAGTTACAGAGATATAATCGCGGAAAGCACCTGGGTAGCAAGAGTAGTCCGACTTCTCATTACCCGCAGCAAAGATTGGCAGACCGCCCTCAAGAACCTCACCGCCACCATACTTTACAAAGTAGTCGAGCGCCTTACGAACAACATTTCGCTGATTAAAGAAGCTGTCCGATGTGATTTTTGAGATATAACCCCAGCTACACTGCGCAATAGCGGCACCATTGTCGGCAGCATACTGATATGCCAACGCCATAGCCTCGTCCGAGCCACTTGTCCACTTAGAGAACAGAGGGTGTGTTGATGGAAGGTCGTGGAACGCCTGGCAGCCCATAATGCGCACGCCATCGCCCTTGCCTGTACCACCTGCAACACCGCAACCACCCTTGCCGTTGTTATTCACAGCAGCAACAGTACCCGCCACATGGGTACCGTGGTCACTCTGAAACTCGTGATCACCCGGCTCAACCATATTTGTGCTCTTATCCTCCACGAACTCGCAGAAGTCGAAGCCGTAAATATCGTCAACATAGCCGTTGTTGTCATCATCAACACCTGCCTTACCGCTCTTCTCGGCAGCATTAACCCACATATTGTCGTTCAAATCGGGGTGGTCGGCCTTAACATAAGAGTCAATAACAGCCACAATGATACGGTTATCGCCCGCAGTCAGAGCCCACGCCTCCTCTAAGTTGATGTCTGCACCTGCTTTGATGCCTGAATATACCTTAGTGTCGCCTGTATTGTTGTAGTGCCACTGCTTAGAGTAGTGCGGATCGTTAAATGGCGCATCTGCCGCAGCCATAGGCTCTGCCTGAGCAACATCAGCAGCACGCATAGCAAGACCCTCGCTCTTAACATCGGTAATGTGGGTATTAGCACAGTTATACTGCACAGCATCAACCTCGCTCACAGCCGAGAAGAGAGCTGCAACGCGCTCAACATCTACATCTTCAGCAAAACGGACAACATACCAAGTATGCATACCCTCCTTACGCAGACGCTCCTCAAAACGGTTTGACACAAAAACACGCTGAATTGAAACAGCACCATACTGCTCCAAAACGGCATCAAAGCTCTCAATACCTGAGCGAGTTGCCGCAGAGCGAGTAATGCCTGCCTCTACGCGAGAGATTGCCTGAGTGTCAAAGTTGATAATCAGGCTACCCTTAGCATAGTTGTCAGTAGTGCGGACAATCTTAGACATATCTGCACCAGACTCGACTGTAGCCTCAGAGAGATTGTCCTGAACACAACCCACCATAAAAGCTAAAGCCAAAAGAAATAGAACTTTTTTCATATACTTAAAACATTATTAGTCAACATTTCGGCGTAAAGTTAATAAATATTTTCGAGATATGAAAATGTAAGAATTAGTTACGCTCATATAAACAAAAAATGGGGCCGAGAAACCTCGACCCCACTTATTATAGCGAATTGTTAGTTCAACTTCTCGCAAAGCTCAATGTTAGACTTTGACTTCTTTACAGGAGTAGCAGTCTTGATTGAGCGAGTAGCCTCAACATTGTGGTTAGGGATTGAAACCTTACCCATAGATACGCCATTGAGCTTACCAGACATACGAGTGGTCTTAGCAACTCTATTAGCCTTAACAATTGCAATTGTCTCTGAAGCAACCTTGCGCAATACAGCAGTAGTACCTGCAGGTGCAGCCTCGCTGTCAATTGTATAAGTCTCGTGCATAATATTCTTGCTCAACAACATCTCATTCTCAGGGAAGATGTACATACCATAGAAGTGGATGGTTTGAGTCTGAGGATCGAAGTAAGACTGCAAATCTGCGCCATTGAAGTTAGCCGCAACATCCTCCCAAGTGAACTTCTCACCCTCGCTCCACTCAAGGAGATTACGAACATCAACAAAGTAAGCATTCTCGGTAAATGGAGCACCAAATGTAGAAGCAGAAACACCACTATCGTTCATACCGACAACATCAATCTTACCGTTCTCAGGATTCATAGTGAAGTTAAGCTTGAGTGAGCTGTCACCCATCTCGCACCAGTCGATAAGGCGATACTCGTTAGTACCCTTGTTGTTAAGCATCTTAACGCCCTGGCAAACATACGGATTACCGTTCTGATCAGTCCAGAAACCTGTATAACCACCGGTTGCAACTTCTACCCACTCCGGAGCAGAAACTGCGCCGTCAAGAGTAAAGGTATCGGTACAAGCGTAAGCCTTACCAATCTCAGGAATGTAGTAGATACCAGAGAATGTGAATGTGTTAGTTGCAGGATCGAATGATGGCTGTGGAAGACCCTCAGCCTCAACCTCAGCCCAAGAAAGGTCAACACCCTTGAACAACGCATAGAATGTCTTACCGTCAAGGATATACATAAAGTCTGTATCGTAGTACATACCTGTATTAACGAGGCCCTGAATCTCGCACTTGTTAGTTGCCTGATCCCAAGTGAAGTTCAAGTTGTAACCCTCTGCGCCCCAGAAATCAACCAAACGATAGATATCGGTATCCTCAGCGTGCTCCATAACAACGCCTTCAGTTGACCACTTAAACAATGATGGCACGTAAGTACCTGTTGCAGTCTCAATCCAGTTGTAAGTGTGGAGCTGCTCAGTGCAAGCGTTTGGCATAAGAGCCTCGCCCTCAGCGTTGTAGATAGCTACGGTAAGAGTTACGCCATTCTTAGCCATTGTACCCTTCATAATCTTGATATAGGTAGGAACACCGTAAGTGCTAACACCTGTAGCCTGAAGCTCATAACCAGGGAGAACTGAAACCTTACCCTCAGCGTCAGCTACGAAGTAGATGTCGTAACCGCTCTGGTACATTGAAGGAATGCGGTAGAGAGTGCCAAAGAGCTCCTCGAACTGCATAGACTTGAAGTAGTCGTCACAAACACCCTTCTCCAAAGCTACACCCTCACGGTTCTCATCCAAGTAAGAAGACTTGAGAGTATCGGTGAACAATGAGTTGAAAGTGAAGTCAACCTTAGGATCAGCGTTAGGGACTACCTGGAAGTCAGGCAACTGAGTAGAGATAACCTCACTGAAAGTACCGTAAGAGATTAGATACTCCTTATCAGCAGTTGACTGATATGTGTAGAACTCAGCCTTAAGAGAGAGTTCACCGGTCTCTGGGTTGAAAGTAGATGCAGCTGCATCGATAGCCATCATCACATCGTAACCGTTCTGAACAAGACCTGTGTACTGCTCTGCATAAACCTCAGGGAGAGTTACAGTACCATTATCCATAGCTGCGAAGTAGATTGGGAACTCCTCAGCATAGAGGCTTGGCAAGCGGTAGAGAGTACCGTACTGAGCAACGAAGTCGCGGTCAACATCGTCAGTAGTAACAGCTACCTTACCCTTCTCAAGAACTGGGTACCAGTAATCGCACTGTGACTCAGAGAAGAACATAGCCTCCTCAGGCAAAGCTACCTCAGTAAAGGTGAAGTCAGCATCGTCGTTACCCTCAGGCAACTCCAAAGTGTACTTATTAAGAGCAGGAGCCAAATTGATTGTCCAACCACCATTACGGTTAGCATAGTAAGTATTTGAGCCGGTCTTAGAACCACCTGGGCAACCCAAAAGACGGTCAACAGGGAACTGGAGAATACCATTCTTAATGAAACCATAGTCCTCCAAGTATGGCTCTCTACCATTATCCAAATAGTATCCTGCATAAGAGTAGATTGAAAGTGGACCTTCGCCCTTACCATCATTGACAGAAATACCAATCTCCTGGAGTGGAATCCAAACCTGAGTAGGGTTCTGAGCGTTGATGATAATATTTGCATCGTAGAAAGTCACACCACCTACAGGAGTAGCAGCCCACTCTGCATATGGATTAACCATACGGTAGAGACCTGCAAGACCTGCGTCAGAACCGGTACCTGCCAAAGCAGCCTGGAATGCCTTCTCGTCGATAGAGTCAGCACGAACCTGCATCTTAACATTCAAAACTGAAGAGTATGGGAGATTATACCAACCCAAAGCAAGATCCTCAGTGTAAACGCAAGTGCCAACATCAATCCACTTAACGCGAGTAACGATTACGCTGATAGCGTTAGCGTTTGAAGACTCGTACTGCTTAGTGTACTGTGGGTCGTTTACAGCCAAAGAGAAGGTATAAGGAACACCAATCTCAGCGGTATCAGCAAGGGTTACAGTGAAAGTTGTAACATCCTTACCCTCAGCAAACTCGATAGGAGTAACGGTGAACAAATCACCTGTATTAGAGATAATATCAACTGGAACGGTGATAGTGCCCTCAACATTGTTACGATAAGCTGTATAGGTAAATACAGTCTTCTCAGAAGGGTCAAGGCTTACCTCACCGAGTGGACCCTGCTCCTCAAGATCCGCAGCCGAAGGGAAATATACATCGTAGCAGCCCTCCAACTCAGCTGGACCCGGCTGATAGGTAGAGTCCTTAGAACAAGCGACCATACCTACTGTTGCCAAAGCAAGCAGAGCATAGAAAAATTTATTTAATGCTTTCATATATATCGTCTTTTTTTAATTTGACATTTTATTCGGCTGTGGAATTACTCTACCCACAACTGTACGCTACCTGATGGGTCAGGGTTGTTAGTCTCGCTAAGAGCCTTGTTGTCCTGAGCCTCGTAGCCGTTGATTGGCAAATTGAACCACGGAGCAAGACCATCGCAGTTGAAGCGAGCAAGCTCAGGGTGGTTAGTACCCTCATAACCGCGGCGGATCTGAAGCAAATCTGGGCAACGCTTGAAGTCGAAGTAAACAATACCCTCGCCCCAGAACTCAATTCGCTTCTGGAAGAGTACCTCCTTAACAAGGTCAAGGCCAGAGAGTGAGCAAGTGTACTCAGGGTTACGAGTACCAACGATGTCAACAAGTGGAGTAGCGTCGTTGCTCAAACGAGCAGCACACTCTGCGATGATAAACTTCATCTCCTCCATACGCATAAGAGGGAAGTCGGTTGCAGAACCTACCAAGTAGTCAACGCTGTTAGCATTTCCCGGACGGAACTTAACAGGAGCGTAAGCAGGAACTGAAGCACCACCTGGGTAACCAGCTGCATCTGGGTTTGGAGCAGGCTGTGAAGGGATGAGAACCATCTGTGACTCCAAAGCGTGACCTGCAGGACACTTCCAAGAGAGCTTACGGAAGTCGGTATCAGGAATCTGGTTGTAGAAGCGCTTGTCAACATTTACATAAGCACCTGCACCAGGGCCACCGTAACCATAAGACTGCTCAGCAGACATAAACGATACGAAGTTGATGATACCACGCTTTACAACGGTTGACTCCTTAGATGTACGAGTACAGAGCATCCAAGATGACTGTGTAGTTACATTGTTGAAGCCGGTAGTTGTTGAAGTCCACTGCTCCTTAGTAAGAGGAGAGAACTCGCCAGAAGCCAATGCCAACTCAGCGTACTCCTTAGCCTTTGCATAGTCGCCCTCATAGAGCTTTGCACGAGCGTAGAGACCATAAGCTACAGCCAAGTCAGGAAGAGTCTTACCTGCGAGTGGAGCCTGACCCTCGAGGAGCTGGATAGCTGTATCCAGAGACTCGTAAATCTTAACGAGGTAGTCAGCCTTAGTCATACGAGGGTTGTTACGAGCGTAATCAACGGTCATATTCTCGTGGAGGTAAGGAACTGTAAGGCCCTCAACAGCCTCCTTAGAGGTGTAGTTGTTCTTCTTGAACTCGAAGATCTGAGCCATCTCAATCATACAGAGTGCGCGGTAAGCGTACGCTGCACCTACATAAGGCTTGTTGTTCTCGTTGATGTTCTCCAAATCAGCGTTCATACGGATAACGTCGTTAGCGTTAGCGATGAGCTTAGTGTAGATCAACCACGGAATCTGGCAGATAGCAGAAACAGCACTCAAAGAGAGGTTCTGCTGCTCAGAAGAGTACCAACCATAAGGGTTGTCAATGACAGTAAAGTCGTTACCAAATACCTCACGCTGGAAGCAGAGTGATGGAAGACCGTAGAACTGGTGAATATCGCTACCACCCCACTCAGCATTAGCTGCGTAGTTTGCAATAGCGTTGGTCATTGAACTTACAGCGTTTGATGAAGAGGTTGCCTGCTCAGTAGAGATAGAGCTACCTGTAGGCAGAGTCTCCTTGATACAGCCGGTTGCCAAAACCGATGCAACAACGCTGAGAACTACTGTATATTTTACTATATTTTTCATATCTTTTCTCCTTTCTGTATTAATTAGAAGGTTACATTAAGACCTCCAGAGATTGTACGGATTGGCGAATAGTATGCTGCAGAAGCACCACCGGTAATGCTCTGGCGTGGGTCGAGACCCTTGCGAGTTGACCACAACCATACATTCTCACAAGCAACATAGAGGCGAAGCTTAGATACACCGATCTTAGACATCCACTTGCGTGGGAATGTGTAACCGAAGTTGATGTTCTGGAGGCTCAAGTATGAAGCCGACGCCAAGAAACGGTCTGAAGATGAAGCGGTGTACTGGTCACCATATACGAAGCGTGGGTACTCGGTAGATGGCTTCTCAGGAGTCCAAGACTTGTAGATATCCTTGTGGATAGCACGACCGATATCCTGTGCACCCGGGCTGGCCATTGAAGCAGCGTAGTCGCCGTCATAAACCTTACCACCAAGCTGATATACGAAGTTGAGTGACAAGTCGAAACCGTAGAGGTCGAACTGTGTACCGAAACCACCATATACATCAGGCAATGAAGTATCGAAGATAAAGTAATCAGCATCAGCAGAGTAGTCGGTAGTCTTGTAGAGCTCAAATGTAGGCTGACCTGTAGTCTTGTCAACAAACTCGCGGCGAGCCCAATACAGAGCCTGACCCTGCTCGTTTACACCTGCAAATGCCTTGTAGTTCTTGGTGTAGATTGAGTGACCGATAGCGTACATATTTGAGCCATCACGATAACCGGTATAAGCGTTACCCTCAAGATCGTAGTACTGCTCCTTAACATTGTCATAATCGAGGTCAAGGATAGTATTCTTCACAAAAGTGAGGTTAGCGTTGATGTTCCAGTTGAAATTCTTGCGACGGATGATGTTACCATTCAAAGCAACCTCAATACCCTGGTTAGACATATCACCAACATTGTCCCAGTAACCTGAGTAACCCATTGAAGATGGTACAGATACCCAAGAGAGCATATCGGTAGTGATACGGTTGAAGTACTCAACGCTACCAGCGAGGCGACCCTGCCAGAATGAGAACTCAACACCTGCGTTCATATTAGAGTTGGTCTCCCAAGTGATATCCTCGTTACCCTTAGCTGCGAACTGAACTGACCACTGGTCGGTACCGTCGTTAGCGATTGAGTAGCGGTCCATATAGAGGAAGTCAGAGATCTGGTCGTTACCCTGAGAACCATAAGAAGCCTTAATCTTCAACTCGTCAACCCAAGGAGCGTTGAACCAGCTCTCCTTATTGATCAACCAAGCACCTGATACAGACCAGAAGTTACCCCAACGGTTCTCTGGATGGAAACGAGAAGATGCATCACGACGATAAGAAGCCGAGAAGAAGAAGCGGTTGTCGTAGTCATACTGAGCACGCATAAGGTAACCCTCGTTGTTGTACTCTGAGAATGAAGATGAAGTACTTGCAACCTTCAAACCCTGAGAAAGCTCAGAAGAACCTACAGAGAACATACCGTTCTTAGTACCTGAAACTGCACGACCCATATCGTAGTTGTTCTCGTGACCGAGCATTACATCTACATGGTGAACATCAGCGAAGGTGTAGTTCCAAGTGAGGATCTGCTGGAGAGTGTAGCTCCAATACATAAGCTGCTGACGATAGATAGAACCACCGTTAGCTGCATACTGACCATAGAGTGGGTTAGCAGTTTCGATAGCGCTTTTCTCACGAGTAGAAACACCACCATTGAAAGAGAACTTGAAGCCCAAAGGAAGGGTAACATCTGCAAAACCGTTGAATGAAGCAAGGTTTGAAGTAGAGTTATTCTGATCGAGCATCAAAGCTGCATAAGGGTTAGCGTTTGGCAAGAAAGCACGGGTCAAACCTGCGTTAGTACCAGCCAAATCAGCGATACCGTGGTCGTAGATTACATTACCGTAGTTGTCATAACGCAAAGAGCCGTCAGCGTGACGAGTGTAGAACGGATAGATAGGAGCGATCTTAGCGGTGTAAGCAAAGATGTTCTCAGTTGAACCACCAGCACCGTCACCTGCAGAAGTCATAGACTTAGCGTGGGTGTAAGAAGCGTTACCACCAACCTTGAGCCACTTCTTAGCCTGGTAGTCAGCGCGGAGACGAGCAGAGTAACGCTCATAACCTGTGCGATCAACAATACCCTGGTTGTTCAAGTAACCGAATGAGCCGTAGAAAGAAGAACGCTCGTTACCGGCAGCGATGTTAACATTGTACTCCTGACGAACACCATCCATATAAACCTCATCAATCCAGTTATCAGGAGTTACGAGGAAGTCCTCGCCGTTGTACTTGATAACGCGGCCCAAAGTAGCAGCAGGGTTGAGCTTACCGTTACGACCGATAAGAGTCTGACCCTCAGGTACCTCGTAAACATTGTAACCGAGTGAACCACCACCTGCAGATGGGTCGATCATAGTCTGGTTTGCCTTAACATGAGCATCGTGTGCAGAGAGACCTACAACCTGAGTGTAGTAGTTCTTGAGCATAGCGTAGTGCTGCTCGTAGTACTCACCCGGATCAGAGATGTAGTCATAATCCTGCTGAGCACGCTGGTTAACGCCGACCTTGATGTCAACATTAACGATAGCGTCACGACCCTTAGCACGCTTGGTAGTAATCAAGATTACACCGTTAGCACCACGCGAACCATAGAGGGCAGCAGCAGCAGCATCCTTCAACACTGACATAGACTCGATGTCCACAGGGTTGATGTCGTTGATAGAGCCTGCGAAAGACATACCGTCAACGATGATGAGTGGGCTTGTACCCGCCTCAATAGAGGAGATACCACGGATAACCACAGTTGGAGATGAACCACCAGGCTGACCTGTTGCGTTCATAATCTGCAGACCGGGAACCTTACCATTAAGAGCGTCGATAGCATTTGTCTGCTGGCTCTTAATAATCTCCTCAGACTTAACCATAACGGCAGAACCTGCAAACGCCTCACGCTTAGCCTCACCGTAAGCTGTTACGATGACATCATCAAGCGCCTGAGCGGACTCAGTAAGCACAACATTTACCAATGTCTTACCATTGATAGGTGCCTTCTGCTCGTTATAACCGATAAATGACACAGAGAGAACACCATCAGCAGGAGCGCTGAGTGTAAACTTACCCTGAGCATCGGTAGATGTACCGATAGTGGTTCCATCAACCACAACAGTTGCGCCCGGAACCGGCGAACCATTAGTATCGGTAACCGTACCCGAAACTTGCTTATTCTGAGCTATAGCCATACCGACTACAGATAGAACAGCAGCTAATGAAAGTACAATTTTCCTTACCATAAGCAATTAATATTAGTTAAAAAATAAAATTCTTTCGTAGCAAAGTTAGTAATAAATATCAAGTCAACCAAATTGTTTTTTAAAATTTTTTGGCCAAAGTAACAGACTTATAGCATTTTATATACAAAATATTCTCGATTGAAAGGTTTTGATATAGCATAACTTACAAATTGTAATTAAAAAAATTCAAAAAATTGTTCAAGAAATATAAAAACTATTTTTCAAACCTTAAAATCGCGCTCAAAATGCTCTCTGGGCGACATTTTGTCTCCACGCGCACCATTAACAATTTTTAACCACTTACACTTTGTAACCTAACAAAAAACAGGGGGCAAAATACCGAATTTTGGAACGGTTTTTGCCACCCTAATTTCTTAGCGCGCGCGTTATATATATAGGTATGCTACTCTACTATCAACAGCGAGGAGTCGCCATAAGAGAGGAAACGAAAATCGTTTTCTAATGCATAGTTATAAATTTTATGCCAATCTTCACCCACATAAGCCGAAACGAGCAGCAGCAGTGTTGACTTTGGCTGGTGGAAATTTGTAACTATACGATTTACTATACGGAAGTGATAGTTGAGCGGAGTAATCATAATTTGGGTTGACGCCTTGAGGCGATCCAAATCGTAAGAGTCTAAATAATCTACAAGCACGCCGATAGCATCGTCACCCGTAAACTCCTCCGGAATGTCGTAAAGTTCCCACTGCCCTATTGTACGCTCACACTGCGGGTCGCCCGTAGTGTGAATACGCCACGCCAAAGCTGTAAGCGACTCAAGCGTACGCACCGAAGTTGTACCTACAGCCGTAACATTGCCATACTTCTCTTGCAGCAGTTCAAGCGTCTGCAAGGTAATATCGAAATGCTCCGTATGCATCGAGTGCTTTGTGGCATCCTCATCCTTGACAGGCAGGAATGTGCCGGCACCCACATGCAGTGTAACCTCGCCAAACGAAAAGCCACGACCTTTGAGACTCTCAATAAGTTCGTTGGTAAAGTGCAATCCCGCGGTTGGAGCAGCTACAGAGCCTTCAAAACGGGAATATACCGTCTGGTAGCGGGTATTGTCAATATCCTCGCTCTCACGATTGAGGTATGGCGGAATAGGAATACGACCCAACCACTCCAACAACTGACCAAAGCTAAGCGGTGCATCCCACACAAAGCGCACAATATGCTCTCGCACTCCGCGCTCGGCAATATAGGCTTGCAACATATAGTTCTCGTCCTGATACTCAAACGGTATCTGCACAGCGCCATCCTTCCACTTCTTCAAATTGCCCACTATGCAGCTCCAGCAGCACTCCCCACGCACAGCAAAGGCGCGCTCATAGTCTGCCGGCGCGTGTGGCTCAAGACAAAAGACCTCAACACGCGCACCCGACGGCTTGTGCATAACAAGTCGCGCACGAACAACCTTAGTGTTGTTAAAGATAAAGAGCGTATCGGGCGAAAGCTCATCGCCTATGTCAGCAAAACGACGCTCAGTAATCACTCCATTGCGATATACCAACAACTTGGAGCCATCGCGACGCTCTAACGGAAACTTGGCAATGCGCTCATCCGGTAACGGATAGTCAAAGTCGGAAATGTTAATCGATTTGTTCATAATCGTTTGCAATACGGCCCCTTTTTGAAAAAAAGCGGCACCAAAAACTTTTGGCGAAACATGTTTCGCCTCTATAGTTGCGGTTTGAGGACAACTGCGTTGTTGTACTACAAAATAGAGCCTTTCACATTGAGTGTCAGGCTCCATACTCTTTACAATAGCCACAACATTACACCCCAACACCGTCACTCTTCATTCTGCACACATTTTAGTGTGAGAAGTATACAGATGCAAGGCTTGGAGATTTACTCAGGCAGGGATATACTTAAGCGTATTTCCCTGTCTGAAGTAAATATGCGTAACGAAGCAGATGTGTGCTTATCACACTAAAATCCGCGACCGATAGCAAGGAAATCCTCAGCCTTAAGAGCCGCGCCACCAATAAGACCACCGTCAACATCCTCCTTAGCGAAGATCTCGGCAGCGTTAGAAGGCTTGCAAGAGCCACCGTAAAGGATTGGGCACTGAGCAGCAGCCTCACCGAACTTAGCAGCGAGAACCTCGCGGATATAAGCGTGGATCTCCTGAGCCTGCTCTGCGGTTGCAGTCTCACCGGTACCGATAGCCCAAACTGGCTCATAAGCGATAACGAGATTAGCAAACTGCTCCTCAGTAAGGTTGTAAACTACCTCCTCAATCTGAGCCTTGCAAACAGCGAAGTGGTTACCAGCCTTGCGCTCCTCGAGGCTCTCGCCTACGCAGTAGATTGGGGTAAGACCGTTAGCATAAGCCTGAGCCATCTTCTTGTTAAGAGTCTCAGAGGTCTCACCATAGTACTGGCGACGCTCAGAGTGACCGAGAATAACATACTTGCAACCAAGAGCTGCAATCATAGAAGCTGCAATCTCACCGGTGTAAGCACCCTTAGCCTCAGTAGCGCAATCCTGTGCACCTACAGCGATATCTGAACCCTTAACAGCCTCAATAACCTGTGAAAGGTGTGTAAATGGAG
>JAFNYE010000207.1 GCA_017383345.1 Alistipes sp.
AACGGTACAGCTAAGGCTCGCGTTGGTGGTATCCACGGTGGTTCAGGTAGTATGGCAGATTGCCAGAATCTCGGTACTATTACCGTAAATAACTCACACGCTGATTCACCTTATGGTGGTCTTTCAGGCTTCCACACTCAGAACCACCGTATCACAGGCTCAACCAATACTGGTGATGTTGTTGTAAATCTTCCACTTACAGGTACTGCTTCAGGTATTGGTGGTATGATTGGTGCAAGAGGTAATGTTGCTGTTGCTGAGGGTGCAATCGCTGGTAACACAGTTAAGTGTACTGTTAGCGCTGTAGAGGCACAGCACGGTGTAGGTATGCTTGTAGGTCACTACAATGGTAATAAAGTTATGTACTTCGGTACTGCAGAGAGTCCAATTCAGCTTGCAGGTAAATTGCAGATTGGCGATACAACAACTGTTGTTGATGCTTCAAATGTAATGGATCCGGCTGTTTTGGGTGGCTTGTGTCCTAACTATACTGCAACATCTCACATCTACAACTGCGTACTTGCTCAGTAATTAATACTGACTTATATAACTGAGAGCGGCATTATTTGTCGCTCTCTTTTTTGTCGTAGTAGCTCGATATATAGACCGTAAAAATGGGAAAGAACATCATTCCCACTATCGGTAATATCACGCATACAACCTTACCCGTTGTCGTTACGGGGAAAATCTCCGCTCCGACGGTTGTCACATTCATACACGCCCACCACATCGCTTCGCCAAAGCTTTTAAGGGCGCTATTTACCCCTATTTCGCAGTCGTAGAATATCAGGGCCGAGATATATGTAAACATCGTTACGGTTAGAATATACGCCGCCATAAGGCGCTTTTTTCGGCTCTCTATCAGCCATTCAAGTATTACGACGGTTGCCATTATGGTTATTATTATGGGCGCGAAGGCCATTATGCGTTCGCTTGAGTGGGGCAGAGGTGTGCCGCTCCACCTTAGTATGTCTATATAAGGTATCGACGCAATGGCAAAGATTGTATCTCTGAGCCAATGCTTTTTGCGGTAGTGGGTAAGCGAGAGCCTGAATATGGCTGTTGCAAAAAATATGGAGCAGACCGTAAGTTGCAACCCTCTGTACCATTGTGAATAGTCGCCTCTTTGACCCTCGGTCACCTCGTAAGATATGCCTATGAGCAGCATTATGCTCGCCGCAAGAGATATGGTGTTGAATATGTTTGCAACCGTTATCGGTGCTGATTTTGCATTGTCCATAGATAAAAGTGTAGAAAACACATTTTTTTTATCAAAAACTTTGCAAAACAAAAATTATTATCTATCTTTGCACTCGCAAAAACGCAGTAGCGTAGTTGCTAATTGTGAGGTTTTATTGGCGGGATAGCTCAGCTGGTTAGAGCGCATGATTCATAATCATGAGGTCGAGAGTTCAAGTCTCTCTCCCGCTACAAAAAAATTAGGAGTGGTTATGCCACTCCTTTTTTTGTAGCGGAGAGAGACCGTGTGTTACCTATCCCCCAAACCCCCTTTGACCTTTGCTCTTCCTCCTTCGCACCTCGGCATAGTGTGCAAGCACCCTCTGCCCTCGGTTTGGCGTCGGTTCTGTAAAGGGGGCTTATTATTACTGCTGCAAAAGGGTGTATTCGTTTCTCTTTTTTTTGTAGCGGGAGAGAGACCGTGTGTTACCTATCCCCCAAACCCCCTTTGACCTTTGCTCTTCCTCCTTCGCACCTCGGCATAGTGTGCAAGCACCCTCTGCCCTCGGTTTGGCGTCGGTTCTGTAAAGGGGGCTTATTATTACTGCTACAAAAGGGTGTATTCGTTTCTCTTTTTTTGTAGCGGACAGACCATTACAGCTCCTCGGCGTATATGTTATTGAATAGTTGGCGTAGTTTGTTCTTATCCTCTATAATTTGGCGCAACTCTTCCAATCTTGCGCCGTTATCCGACTCCTCTATCCATAGTTTGAGGTAGCCATTTCGCCCGTATTTCTCCGTCAGGTGTTCTACACAGCGGTTGTAGTGCCCCTCTATTGTCAGTTCCGGGTAGTGGCTGAGGCCAAACTGAATTGTGCGTCGTATGACCGTCATAGCGTCAATACATCTATCTGCTTCGGCTACAATACGCCCATAGATTGTTTTGGGAGGCTCTTTTGACGAGGCGCGGTGGTCAAAGACTGCTTGTTGCATAATCTCTATCTGCTCTGCGTCAAACCACTCTTTCAGTCGCTCGTCAGCACCCATAATCTCGGCTGAGACTTTGTGGTGTAATTCGCGGCCTGCTCTTAGTCCCAAGTCGTGATATGCAGCGACGGTATAAACCATATCAATATCGACCTCAAAATGGCGTGTCAACTTGAGGCTCTGCTCGATGACCGTTTGAGCGTGGTCTAAATTGTGCGCTTTGTCAAAATGCAAATAGAGCGGAAGAATCTCCCGCTCTATATAACACTTAAGTGAACTATTTATAGTCATATACCAACTCTAAGTCATCTATCCACATAATAGACTCTGTACTACCGACAAAATAGTCTCCATAGCTTGAGCCTGAGGCTACGATGATGATGTGTGTCGGTGTGCGGTCAAAGTCGCGATACTCCAGCGGTATCTCAAACTCATACCAATCGCACGACTCGTTGTAAATAATCTCGCCGTAGGCAATGATACCCTCGTTTGAGGAGTTGAAGAATGTAGCCTCATTGCGAGTATCAACCAAAACAGGCGATGTAGGGTTGCCACCATACTTGTTGTAGTCCCAATCTCCTAAGGCGATATAGATACTACCGCGGTCAGGGTTGCCTATTCCAGGAATTTTAGAACTTGTGCCGTTAGGGTAGCAGTCTATCTTTCCGCAGTTGTACTTCATCCAGCCCTTGAGCGCTGTTGGGCGCAGGGTGAATGGACGACCAAAGGCTACAAGACCATTTGTGCCGACAATGCGGTCAAATGAACCGGCAAAGAGGTTTCCGGCTGCAAACTTACCGATACCCATAACATTTGCCTTCTGTGACCAGAGTTGTGCGCAGGTGCCGCTCTTGCCCGGAGCAAGGTTTTCGGTGTGAGGGGTTGTCAGGTTAATGCCCGCAATCTTTGATGCAGGGTTACCTGTTCCCCACCAAGCTGACTCGGCATTGGCGTAAGGGTAGTGTACACTTTCGCTGTAGCTCCACTGCTCCAAATCGGCATTTGGCAGAGCCATAGTCTGCGTAGTGGTTACGGTTGTGATGTTGGAGAGCTGCTCGCCATTGTCGGTTATAGCGTAGCCTAAAACCTCGTATGCGGTTTGGGTCTTGAGGTGGCGTAGTGCTGCCTCAATAGTGCTGCCCTGCGATGTAAACCAGCCCTTCTCTGCCTCGTTCCACTGCTCAGTACCTACCTCACGATAGCGGAAGCCTGTCTGTGCACCATCGATACCTACAGCCTTGAGCCAGATGACATTTGCACCCGCAACTGCGCGAGTGATGTCAATCTGCACCTCTTTAGGCTCGACTATAAGGCGCCAAATCTCACGACGACCGTATGAGTCAACAATTGCGGTCTGGGTATGCTCTGCATTGCTGAAATCGCGTAGGGTAGAGGCCTCAGGGAAGTCGTACTCAGGCTTTGGACCAAAGCGAAGCTGTGTAACGGTAACGGTATCCAAGCCGTAGTCTGCTCGGCGATACACCTTAGCCATATTTCGGGCAACATCCCACTCGGTAGCGCCAATCTGACCAATCACATTGAAGCGGCGGTCGATGGTCTGCTCTGCGGTGATAACCCACTCGTAGTCCTGATAGAGCGAGAGGGTTACATACTGAGGGTAGCGCATATCGAAGCTGCCCACCATCGGGCGAGATAGTTTTGCACCCTCGCTGCACTCAAACTTTGTAATCTTTACTGCGCGAATATCTATATTCTCGGCAAGAGTGACCGTTACCTTGCGGTTAGCGCGGTCAATCTGCGGCTCTGCAATAGCGCCCTCAATCTCAATATTGGTAATATCAAGCTCTACAACAGGGTAGGGAATGTCGTTCTCAATGCAAGAACTGAGTGCCAACATTGCGGCTATAATGGTAATAAATCTTCTCATCTCTATTTGTTGTTTTTCTTGCTCCACAAGTGGACATTTACACCAATATTAATCTCAGCCAAGTTGAGTCCGAACTGGAGCTTTGAGTAGTCGCGCTTGCCCACAAAATTGTGGTCTGCGTCATATTGGCGGATATGCTTGTACTGCAAACCACCAAGACCAAAGCTTACGCTTGCGCATACATTAGGGAAGATATATACTGCAAGACCCGGAGCAAACGAGAGCTTGAGTCGGTAGTTCTCCGACACGCTCTTTGTTGTCGTCTCTCCGCTCATATAGCTGAATGCCGAGCGACCCATTTGACCCGACAACTCCCACTCTGCAAATAGTCCAAAGCGACCCTTGCGGTCGATAGCCATATAGGAGCGGTGGTATATGCCGGCTGAGAATGAGCGGTTGCTGTAACCCAAATTTCCTATTGAGAGGTTGATGTCGTTTGCCGCGCCCAAGTTAAGGCCCGCATTACCCAACTCTCCGTTGGCATAGCTGTAACCCAATCTAACACCAATGGCGTGGTTATCGCGGTAGAAAAAGCCGTAGTGTGGCTTAATAGAGAACATTGAGCCTCGCATGTTGATATTGTCAACAATGAGTGCAATATCGCTATCCTCGCTCTCAAGTGTGCCGTATGAGACTGTCAAACCCACCATAGACTCGCCCTTAAAGACGAACTTGTTTTCGTTAATTCCGCGGTCAATGCGTGGTAGGCGCTTTGAGGTCTT
This sequence comes from Alistipes sp., assembly GCA_017383345.1. Classification (GTDB taxonomy): domain Bacteria; phylum Bacteroidota; class Bacteroidia; order Bacteroidales; family Rikenellaceae; genus Alistipes. The sequence goes on from JAFNYE010000207.1 coordinate 4,777, forward strand.
TGTTGTATCCTGCTGCGCTGCTGCCGTAGAACATACGGCGCAAACAATCAAAAGTGTTGTTATAAACTTCTTCATTTGTGCCGAGTGTTAAAGGTAAAACGCTAAACCCAATCCGATGGAGAGGATATTGACTTTGAAATTCATTAGACTTGACGATGTCTCGCCTACGCTAATCTGATTATGTACCTGACGGGTGTGAGAGTAGCCCAATCCGAGAACTCCGATATTAAGTTCCAACGCCATATTGTTGGTAATAAATGCCACAACGCCCGGATTTGCACCCAACGAGATGTCAAAACCCTTTGCGTATGTGCCTCGAATAGGCGAACCCTCGGCAAACTTAGATTGCGAGCCGCCTACAGCCAACTGAAACTCGGCAAACAGAGCAATTCGCTTGTTGTATCCAAGCGGAATATACTGGCGCCAGATAGCAGCAGCGTTGTATGAGTGTTTGAGCATATAAAAGAAGTCAACACCAAAGTTGAGCGCTGCATCGCCCTCGCCTAAGTGGAGCGAAGCCGAGTCAAGGGTAAGGTGTGAGCGACTATACATACCCCTAACACCGATAATTGAGTTTGGAGTAAGTGAATAACCCACCAACGGACTGACCTTGACCGAGTAACCCTTTGAGTCGATATCCTCAATTACCAAGAAGGTGTAGTCGCTATTTGTGTGGGTGGAGTATGTCAAACTTCCGCCCACAACCCATTGCCCCTTTGGAACAATGTGGGTCTTCATATTGGATAGACCTCTGTTGTTGCGCTGCTCGCTACGACTTATAGCGCTGCTCTGGTTTGTAGCCAACGAGTCAGCACTCTGTGCTGAAACCGATAGGCAGAGTAGGGCTAAAAGAGGTAAAACAGCAATTTTTTTGTTAAGGAACATAAGTATGTTCTATAAATTAGTAAATAAGTAATTTTGTGCCGATATATAGCTTGTATGCTCTGCCCACACGGAGCAGAGCATAGCTTAAGCTTTAATATACAAACTCTACATCATCGACATACATATAACTGTTGGTTGAGCCGGTGAAGTAGTCACCATATCCCGAACAGGTAAATGTAAGTACGAGAGTTGTCGGTTTAGTTGTCAGGTTCTCTCTATACTGCAAGTCAATCTCAATCTGAGTCCACTCACTGCGGCTCTCGGTACTCTCCCAGTAAGCGCTTGCAAGGATACCCTCAGTCTCGATAGACGGGGTGAAGAGTGTAGATTCCTCGTTGGTGTTTACAGTAAACTTGCGGTCTGTGAAGCAGCAGTAAACCTTAGCCAAGTCAGTACCCGATGTGTGGCTTCCCTCGTTGATTTGACCCTGATTGTTCTTAATCCAGAAGCGGATAGCCTTAGGACGAGCTGTGAAGTCAAAGTCGCGACCAAACTCAACGATACCACCTGTACCTACAACTCTTACAAATCGGCCTACAAAGAGGTTACCTGCGGCCAATTTACCCATGCCCATAATAGCGGCCTTGATAGAGGCCATATAGGCACTCAAAGTACCTGTTGAACCAGGACGAGCATCCCGTTTTGATACGGTCAGCTGCTCGCCAACCATACCGGCTGTAGCGTGGTTACCGGTATCCCAGAATGGGCGCATTGCATCTTGTGCAGGGCATACAGCCTTGTCTGGGTGTACTGACCAATGCTCAAAGTCGGCCTCAGGAATTTGTGTACCCTTTGAGGTTGTTACGCTCATTGATCTACCCACCTGAACACCCTGACAGAAGAGTGCATACTCGTATGTCTTGTCCTGAACAAAGTCATTTGCAGTTGCGTTGTAAGTGTTCTCTGTTCCCGCTGCGGTTGCGGTAAGGTATTTCCACTCGCCCTCAGGTAGGCGATAACCGATAGTCGCATCGCCATTGAACAACATACCCGAGAAGTCGGCACTGCCAAACCAAAGGTCGTAGCCGTTGATAGGCAGAATACCCTCGATGTTGTATATAAGCTCCTGATAGCCTACACCACCGCTTGCATCCTTAATGCGGAAGGCGATAGTCTGTGTACCACCATAGAGGTTAGCAAAGAACTGCTCTGACAGAGCTACGGTGTAATCCTTAGCTGAAATCTTAGTTACGGCTACACCCTCGTAGGTGTTGTTAATAAGGTCAAAGGTCTGCTCACCGTAGGTGATGTTGAGCTGTGAGATAGTGTCAAGAGCTGCAATGGTAAAGTTGCGCGCACCACCGGTGTAGTTGTAAGGTGTCTCGCGGTTTACATCCTCACCCTTAACGGTTGGGTCCGGACTGAAGGCCACCTTGTCGTCACGATGCTCAGGCTCTGCAATCTCTACGGTTGCATCGATAGCCAAGCTGCCAGGTGCATCCTTTGAGTACTTAAACTTGACGGTGTAGAGCTTCTGAGGCTCAACATTCTCAATCTTGCCAGATGCAACGATAGGCTCGCTGCCATCGTTACCGCTGAAGTACCAGCAGATAGTAGTGCATCCGTCTGGAAGGATGAAATAACCTGTAGTGCTGTCGGTGTACTTAAGTGTAGGTACTTTACCACCCTTTGCTGCGTCGAGGTCGAAGTTGTCGGTTGCGCAAACATAGGTGTAGTACTCCTTTGTAAAGTGCTGTGCTACGGTGGTGTCGTATGCTACAGCTACGGGGATGTTGACCATCTGGCAATCAACCTCAATAGTCTCTATCTGGCCAGGAGTGATTGTAAAATCCTTTGAGCCGATATACTGCAACTCAGTAAATGTAGCAAGCACTTTGTCGCCCACCTTTACATTAGCGCAATAGTTATCCTCAATGAGCCAAATGTACTGAGGAACAGCCTCCAAAGAGGTGTATTTACGCACCAACTGCTTCTCGTTGTTTTCGCCGTAACGATAAATCTTCAACTCGAAGAGTGCATTTGGGTCAACATCTGCGCGTGAGTTACCCAAGTCTATATTGAGAGCCAAAACGCCCTCGTTTTCGGCCATATCGAGCTTCTGCTCCTGCTGATTGTTACATCCGACAAGGAGAAGTGCGATGGCTAATATTGTGATATTAAAAATCTTTCTCATTGTGCTTTGTTTTAGATAGTTTCAATCATAAGAGTCTTGACAATGCTATTACCATCATTGTCAGTTACGGTCATTACGAAGTGGTGTGTTCCTGCGCCTGTGAATGAGAGCAGATCAAGGAACTGAGTGATTGAAAACTCAACAGATGTCTGGTTGAGTACCGCTGCACCTGTAGGGAAACCAAAGCCGGTCAAAGAACCCTCGATAGATGATGTGTTGAAGTTAGGGTTAACGCTGGAGTATGAGGCAGCAGGATTTGTAAGGTTAAGTACATCGCACAAACCAACATTGTTAAGCTCTTTCGGAGTAAGAACATTGGAGTTAATCTTTACGGTGAACTCCTTGATGCCCGCGTTAGCATTAACGACAATGTCAACGGTCATACCAGGAACAACGGTGTACTGCTGGTCGATATTGTAACCCTTCCATACGATAGTTGGGCCAACCTGCTCACCCTCGATAACGATTGTAAGAGTTGTAGTTGTAGCGCCACCCTTCTCGTCGGTTACGGTAACGGTAAATGTGTGTGTGCCGACAAACTCCTTGAGCAGCTTCATTGTTGCGGTAAGGTTGTATGAAACCTCGGTCTTACCCTTGATCTGGTCGTTTACAGCCAAGCCCATAAGCTTGAGTGAGCCTGTTGCTGTGCCGGCGTTGCAGAGGTCAAACGATGTTGTGAGGTTATACTGATCAAGTGAAGCAATCATCATAGGGTTTGATGACGCAATCTCAACTACAGCCGATGTGATAGCGCTCTTTGATGCAATGTCAACTACGATATCCTTTGTGCAGTTGCCATTTGCATCGAAGTCGGTTGCAAGGAGGGTTATAGGGGCGTCAATATCGCCACCCTCAAGAGAGATTACAGGCTTGTCGGTATCATCAACCATAATATCCTCCGAGATTAAGCCTGCAAGGTCATAGACAATACCCTCATCTACTACCCAGCCGTCAATAGTTACGCTGATAGCGATGCTGCCCTCGGTAGAGTACTCAATGTAGAGCTGAATGTCGCTGTGCTGACCAGCCTTTACATCCTTAATGGTGGTTGTAAACTCAAACTCTGCAGGCTCTTTGCCCTCCTGAGTATATTTACCCTTCATCAAAAGGTCGATATCATTGAGAGCCTTCTCTGCCTTGAAGTAGCCTGAACGGGTCTCATTAACGCCATATACGAGCGATGAAGAGCCAACGGTAAGGGTTGCAGTTGTGTCGTCGCTAAGTGCTGCGCGAAGGTCAGCAGAGTAGCTTACTGACGCCTGAATGTTCTGCAATGTGCAAACAAGCTCCGAAAGGGTAGTGGTCTGCTTGCGAACAATGGTAAATGGCTCGGCAAGACCATATACGGGAGCATCAAACTCAGCTCCCTTAATCTGGCCTGAAATCATCTTGAAGATATACTTGCCGGCCTCAAGCTCGATATTCTGGCTTGGGCGCTCGCCATACTTGAACGAAGGGATAACCTCCTGGCCCTGCTCGTTGACGATAGAGCAATCAAATGTGTTTACATCGGCTGCGGCACGCACCAATGCGCGGGTAGATAACTCGCCGTCAACCGGTTTGTGGTCGGTAACAAGCTCAACGCTCAAAGATGAGAGTGAGAGATAGCCTTTGTTTGCGCTCTGCTGAGTGTTCTCAGTTGGCAAACCGCTCTCGCAACTTACAGCCGCAATGGCAACGAGAGATAGAAGTGTACTTTTCAAAAGTTTCATATATCGTTCTGTTTTTATGCGTTAGGATTAAGTTCGTTCTCAATCTCAATTGTGTCGATAATTGTCTGGTTGAGCTTTACGGTTATAGAAACACCACCGGCATTCTTCAAATCGTAGGTCAAAATGTAGCGTGTTGCTGCCTTGATGTCGGCAATGTTCTGTGTTGGCAAAGTCTCCTGCTTGCCTGTTTGGCGAACGCAGTTGCAGTCAATCTTAACGCCCTGCTCTGCCGCTACGAACAGATGCTGCTCGGTGCTCTTGTTCCACTCAAAGGTGTTGGCGGCAGTTGTAACGCTAAACTCGCTCTGAGGGAAATAGTTGTCAAACATCTCGGTTGTGCGCACCTCGACAATAGCGTTTGCCAAGCGAGCTGTAAGCTTTACCTCGGTGGTGCGGTTGCGGTCAAGAACGGTAACCTGCTCAGAGGCTGCAAAGGCGCTCTTGCCATAACCTTCAACTGTTGCGTCGCCCGCATTGATAGCTACGGTGTAGTCTCCTGCGGTGTAACGCTCGTCGTCGGTGCGATAGTCAGTAACACTTGCCCACGACTTGCTGAAGTTCTCACCTGTGATAAGCAACTGGAAGTCGCTCAAAGCGGGAGTTTGAAGGGTGAAACCCTCGGCTCTTGTAGCCACATCGGCCGATGTGGTTACTGTGATGGCAATCTTACCCTCGCCTACTGCTACCTCAGAGTTGTCACTCTGGCAAGCAAAGAGAAGGAGCGATGCCATTGCACTAAGAATAAGTTTTTTCATAGTTTATATGTTTTTGTTATTTATTATTTTGCAATAGATACTCTGATGTTGTCAATATATACATTTGCCTCGGCATTACCTGTAGCATTGTTGTCGCAACTAACTATAGGGTAGAAGCAGATACGGGTAGCGGATGTGGCTGAATATACGACACACTCTTGTGTTGGGAATGTGCTGCCAAAGGCGTAGTCTCCAAAACTTGTGTCGAGGTCAAACGACTTATGAACCTGACCAAAGTCATCCAATGTTGTGTCGTATTTACTTGTAATACCTGTAGCGCCGACAGGAATACCATCAATAGGATTGTTGGCATTGGTGTGTGTTACAACACATAATATCGCGCCTGATACAGAGAATGAACTGCTCTTGTGAATGTGTCCGCCAGCATCCACAAGAAGCTTGAGGTTTACATTTGCTGTGCTCTTCAAACCCTTGAGCTGAGGTGTGTCCAAACGGCCGTGGTGCTGCGAAGCAAAGAGCATAACGATTTTAGTAGCCTGAGAACGGGCGTTGATACGCACGCAACTATGTGGAGCCCAATAACGAGCCGCGTTCCAACCGTCAGGGTCCATAATAGAGTCAAGGCTTACGCCAGGCTGGTTTCGGTCGTCGGCTGCATAGTCGTTGTTACCATAGCTCTCGCCCTCGGCAAAGATGCCTGAGAAGTCCTCAAAGAGCAGATATGGCACCTTAGTGGTGTAGCGGTTAGTCTGCTCGTATGGGGTAAAGTTGCTGAATACAACCTTGTCCTCTACGATAGCGTTCGGACTCTCATAGCGGATAGTGAAGGTCTGATTTTTATATTTAGACTCATCAATCTGACCATTTATAGACCACGAGTATGAGTTGCTTTCATTAGCCTCAAAGCTCTTGATAGTGTTGCCGTTGCTGTCAAGCACTGTGAGCGATGTGTAATCCTCGCCCAAGTTGTTGGCTGTAACATCGAGGTAGATTGTTGTAAGCAAGTTTGGCTCAGGAACAGCTATCTGCATAGGCGAAATATGCGCAGCCTCGGCAACTTTGCTCAAAGGAATAGCTTTGTCAACAGATGCGTGCTCGCCTGCATAGACACGATAGATAATCTCGCCCGTAAGGTCGGTAGGGTGGATCATCGCCCAAAGATAATCGCCCGCTTTGTAGCCCTCAGGGATGTTGATAGTCAGCTTAGATGTGCCGTTTACAAGCGTTGTGCCTGCATCGGGGTCGGCAAAGTTGACTAAAACATCGCCCACAACAGCCTGCTCAAACTCCATCTCCAAGCGTGTGATAGGTTTATCCTGAAGCGTATTCTGCGGCAGGACAATTCTGAGCGCGTGCATCTTGTGGCTAAAACCGAGGTTGAGGTTTACTACCGACTCGGCATTGAGCGCTGGTGCTACGGTTGGGCGTGCCACCATAATGTCGCGGCTGCCAAAGTTGTTGCCACCATCTTGCACGGCAGGGAGCGTGAAGGTTGCAATGTCGCCTGAAACAGAGTTTGGAGCGGGGTGGGTGGCGTAATAGGTGTAACTCTGTTCGGTCAGCGGAGTGATTGTTGCCGAAAAGATGGCGGTTGTAAAGCTCTGCGAGAAGCGGTGCATCTTGAAGGCTTGAGCAGAAAGCTCATAGTTGCCCTCTCCGTTTGCAGCCCATAGGGCGATAGTCTCGTCGCCCGACCAAGAGGCAGAGTGTCCATCCTGACCAACAGTTGTTCGGCTCTGGATTGTTGCGGTCTGTCCGAAGCTCACTTCGATTTTATCGCTTGGGGTATTGCTGTCAAAGTTCGACTTTGAACAAGCAGTTGCGGCAAGCGCCAACAGACAGTAGATAATTGTTTTTTTCATATTTTTCATAATGAGCCACAAAAATAGAACATTTACACCTATATATAAAATATTTTCAACGAAACACCAATTTTTATCCACGAATAACCAAAAAAACAACACCCCTTGCTTTGCAAGAGGTGCCATTTGCCTGGTTTGTTAGTTGTTACTTGAGATATTTGTCAAGCCAACCAAAGAACTCTCTGTTCCAAACCAGCGAGTTTTGAGGCTTGAATACCTGATGTGCCTCATTTTCAAACGATACGAGTTTTGCATCAATGCCACGGAGTCTTGCTGCGGTAAATGCCTGCAATGACTGAGTGTAAGGAATGCGGTAGTCGTACTCGCCCGTAATAATCAATATAGGTGTGTCCCACTTGTCAACCGCCTTGTGTGGCGAGTTGTCATAAGAGCGCATAGCGGTCTTGTTCTGCTTGTCCCAATATGAGCCGCCGTAGTCGTTGTTTACAAAGAACAGCTCCTCTGTCTCGCCATACATAGACTCGAAGTTGAATATGCCGCAGTGCGAAATAAAGGCCTTAAAACGCTTGTCGTGATGACCTGCTAAGTAGTAAACCGAGTAGCCGCCATAGGATGCACCAACGCAGCCAAGTCGCTCATTATCACACCATTTCTCCTTTGCCACATCGTCAATAGCCGAGAGATAGTCGCGGATGTTTTGACCAGAGTAGTCGCCCGAAATCTGGTCTAACCACTCCTGTCCAAACGAAGGTAAACCGCGGCGGTTAGGTGCAACTACGACATAGCCCTGAGAGGCCATAAGCTGGAAGTTCCAGCGGTAGCTCCAGAACTGCGATACGACGCTTTGCGGGCCTCCCTGGCAGTAGAGCAGGGTAGGGTACTTCTTTGCAGGATCAAAGTCCGGTGGAAGGATAACCCAAACCAGCATCTGCTTGCCGTCGGTGGTCTTAACCCAGCGCTTCTGCACCTGACCCATCTCGATATTGTCGTAGATGTGCTTGTTTACGAAGGTTATCTGCTCCATCTTGCCGCTATTAAGGTCAACCTCAAAGAGCTCGGTTGCCATAGATATTTTCTGCATTGCAGCAACGCAACGACCATCGGCTATGGTCATAGAGACGATGTCGTGGTCGCCCGAAGTGATAACCTTAACATCGTTACCCTCGGTTGTTACGCGACAAATTTGGTGTGTAGCCTCAATAGGGGCGATAAAGTAGAGTGTCTGCTCATCTGCCCAAACAATATTGGTTGCGTGGTAGTCAAAGTTGGCGGTTAGCTCCTTCATCTCGCCCGTAGCTACGGTGTAGATAAAAAGGCGCTCCTTGTCAGCCTCGTTGCCTGGTCGGCGCTGTGAGCGGAAGGCTATCTTGCTGCCGTCAGGTGACCATACGGGATACTTGTCGTAGCCCTCAAACTTCTGGCTGTGGTTGATGTTGATATTGTAGGCTGTATCCTCCTTCAGGTCGTGGATGAAGATATCCGAGTCGGTTGAAACCGCATATTTTGTGCCTGTAAGAGGCTTGCAGGTGTAGGCTATACGGAGGCTGTTTGGGTGCCAAGCAATCTCGCCGCCGTCAAAGAATGGCGCAAGCGGAGTGTCATATTCGGCGTCAGCGCCTGTAACATCTTTGATGTTAACCAACTTGTCGCCTACCAAGTCGCCTGCAAAGATGTGGCGGTATGAACCATCATCCCAATAGTCCCAATGGCGCACCATAAGGTCATCGTATATGCGGGCCTTAGACTTGTCCATATCTGCGTAAACATCGGCAGAGTTTACCGCCTTGACCTTTACCGCTTTGATGTAGTGCAGTGCTGTGCAGTCGCTATTGACGCCAAAATCCTCTACGCCACCCTCAATGTCGGTTATCTGCTTTAGTTCTGAGCCATTGGCAGCCATACGCCACACCTGCATTGCTCCGCTGCGGTTTGAGAGGAACCAGATGTTGTTGTCGCCACCCCAGCGAGCCGCTGTGTTGTTTGACGAGGTGTCGGTAAGCTCGGTTGTTACGCCCGATGTAAGGTCGAGGGTGTAGATGCGTGTCACACCGCGGTTTTCGGCCATAGAGTAATCGGTTACCGTGTAGAGAACTACCGTTCCGTCAGCCGAGAGTTCGCTTGAGCCTATACGGCGCATTTTCCACATAACCTCGGGAGTGAGCCTTGCCTGTGCAATCTCTTCGCTTGTAAGGGCGTTGTCGATTGTGAGTGGCTTTGCAGGCTCCGAACAGCTCACAAGAGCCATTGCCAATGTTGCCATAATGAGAAATCCTTTTTTCATTTTATCTAATTTTTTACTAAATTTGCGCTATGATAACTATCTATTTTACCGACCACGCACTCAAGTTCGTACCGACCGACTATTTGGTTGGCTCGGATGAGCGCCTTATTGCCCAATCGGAACTGTCGAGGGCGAAAATAATCAATTTTTTTGATTCTTGCAATACGCTTGTTGTTGCCGACGACAATTATGAGGCTCTTTTTAACGATTTTGCAACCCAGTTTGAGGCTGTTGAGGCGGCTGGTGGTGTCGTTGAAAACGAATTTGGTCAGGTGCTTATGATACTGCGTCAGGGTCGTTGGGATTTGCCAAAGGGACGCATTGAGGCGGGTGAAGATAGCGCTACTGCCGCTCTGCGCGAGGTGGAGGAGGAGACAGGCGCTGCCAACCTTAAAATTGTGCGCCACTTGTGCAATACTCTGCACGCTTACTGCGTTTATGGTAAGTGGGAGTTAAAGCGCACCTATTGGTACGCTATGCAGGGAACTAAAACTCATCTCCGTCCTCAGTTGGAGGAGGATATTGTTGAGGCTGTGTGGTGTGACTCTGCGCTCCTTGCACAAAATTTGAATAGTACATTTGCTACAATACGAGAGGTTATATATGAATACAGCTGCAAAAATACTTTGGGTTGATGACGAGATAGAACTGCTCAAACCCCATATTTTGACACTGAGAAATCGTGGGTGTGATGTCGATACCTGCAATAATGGCTACGACGCCATAGATATGGTTACCGACAAGGCTTACGATATGATTATCCTTGATGAGATGATGCCCGGAATGACGGGCCTTGAGACCCTTCCGCTCATAAAGGATATTCGTCCGACAACCCCCGTGATTATGGTTACCAAGTCCGAGGAGGAGGATATTATGGATAAGGCTATCGGTAGTAAAATTGCCGACTATATTATCAAGCCTATCAACCCGAGCCAGATTTTGCTGCTGGTCAAGAAACATATCCACTCGCGCCAGCTTGTCAGTGAGCAGACCACGGCAGACTATCGTGCCGAGTTTGGTCGTATCTCGCAGATGGTCGATAACGCCTCGTCGTTCAATCAATGGCTGGGCATCTATCGCAAACTTGTGGGTTGGGAGATAGAGCTGAGCCAGAGTAACGACCAGAGCATACGCGAGGTGTTGCAGTATCAGAAAAATGAGGCCAATCAAGCCTTCTGCCGCTTTGTATGCCGCAATTACAGCAAGTGGATAAACGAGCGCGACGAGCAGACGCCTACTATGTCGCACACCCTTATGCGCTCCAAGATTTTGCCTGTTGTGGATGCCAATACAAAGACTACGCTGCTGCTTATCGACAACTTCCGCTACGACCAATGGCGTGCTGTGAGCGATATGTTGCGAGGCTATTTTGATGTGCAGAGCGATGAGTGCTATTGCGCTATTCTGCCTACAGCTACCCAGTACGCCCGTAATGCCATCTTTGCGGGCCTTATGCCTCTTGCTATCGACCGCCTTATGCCCGACAAGTGGCTTAATGATAATGAGGAGGGTGGCAAAAATATGTATGAGGAGCAGTTCCTGCGCCGTCAGCTTCAACAGATGGGCAAGGAGTACCGCCTCACATTTGACAAACTTGTGCGCCCTGAGGCGGGTCGTAAACTTATAGATAACATCCAGAGAGTTTATAACGCCGACTTCTCGGTTATTGTCTATAACTTTCTCGACATTCTCTCCCACGCCCGTACCGAGACCGAGATTATCCGCCAGCTGACCGAGGACGATGCCTCATTCCGTTCGCTCACACGCTCGTGGTTTGAACACTCCGAGCTCTTTGACCTTCTTAAGTTGCTCTCCGAGCGTGGCCATACCGTTATAATCACCTCCGACCACGGTACTGTGCGCGTAGATAACCCTGTGCGTGTTCAGGGCGATAGAGAGACCTCGGCCAACCTGCGCTATAAGACAGGGCGTAATCTCGCTTATAATTATAAAGAGGTATTTGAGGTCACTAAGCCTGAGCAGATACAGTTGCCGTCGGGCAATATTACCTCAAGCTATATCTTTGCCTACAACCACGACTTCTTTGTCTATAACAACGATGCCAATCGCCATATCCGCTACTATCGCGATACCTATCAGCACGGCGGTATCTCGATGGAGGAGATGATTGTGCCGTTTATCGTGCTGCAACCAAAGCATTAGTGCTTCGTAGGAGAAAGGGACTGTCGGTTGTATATTATATATGCGACTGATTGTCTGCAAATGTGTAAATAATATATAAAACCTAAACTTATATGAAAAGATTATCTATTTTTGTTCTCCTGTTTTCGCTCCTCTTTTGTGCTTGTTCGGCCGAGGGGGACTATACTCTTACCTCTCCCGATGGCAAAGTTGTAGCCCATATTGCTGTGGATAATGGCACAACCTTCTCGGTAGATTTTGACTCTAAGAAGATACTTCAACCCTCTGCTGTAGCACTCCAC
>JAFNYE010000208.1 GCA_017383345.1 Alistipes sp.
CTACACCCGTCCGGGTGAGCTTTACAACCGCGCACTGCTTATGCAGACCATCCGCACATTGGCCGCAATGCAACACTTTAACGAGGAGGCTATCGCTCCCGATATCAAGTTGGTACCTGGTGCTTCCGACCTTGTTGATATTAACTGGCCACTTGAGGAGAAGGCTTCCGACCAGTTTAATGTCGCTGCAGGTTGGGGTTCGGGCACATTTGTAGGCTCGGTGGGTATCACCCTGAACAACCTCTCGGTGCGCAACTTCTTCAAGAAGGGTGCTTGGCGTCCATACCCTATGGGTCAAAACCAGCGTCTCTCTATCTCTGGTCAAACAAACGGTACATACTATAAGGCTCTGTCAATGAGCTTCTCAGAGCCGTGGTTGGGCGGTCATAAGCCTACATCGCTCACTATCTCCGGTCACCTATCCGAGTCTAACGATGCATACTACCCTTGGCAGAGAGCTACCACCTACTTCCGCTCTCACGGTGTAGCTGTAGGTATCGGTAAGCGTCTGAATTGGCCTGACCCATACTTCCAGCTCTATGCCGAGTTGTCATACCTCCGCTACGGACTTAAGGGTTACAAGTCGTTCATTATGGAGAACGGTAATGCAAATACCTTGGCTGCCAAGTTCGTCTTGGGTCGTAACTCTACCGACCAGCCAATCTACCCTCGTCGCGGTTCGGATATCTCATTCTCGTTGCAAATCACCCCTCCATTCTCAGCATTGGATGGCAAGGACTACTCAAGCAATACCCTCTCTGAGCAGGAGCGCTGGCGCTGGATTGAGTTCCACAAGTGGCAGTTCAAGGCTTCGTGGTTCCAGGCTCTTACACCAAATAATAACCTCGTGCTTATGGCTAAGGCCGAGATGGGATACTTGGGTCACTATAATAAAAATAAGGTATCGCCATTTGAGCGCTTCCAGGTCGGTGGTGACGGTATGACCGGTTACAGCATCTATGGCGTGGATATTATCTCTCTGCGTGGTTATGAAGATGGCGATTTGGACCCTATGGACACCCGCTACTCTATAGCATATAACAAATACACCCTCGAGTTGCGCTACCCTGTTATCCTCAAGCCGTCATCACAAATCTATGTGCTCGGCTTCCTTGAGGGCGGTAACGGTTTCTCGTCGTGGAAAGATTTCTCGCCATTTAAGATTAAGCGTTCTGCCGGCGTGGGTGTGCGCCTCTACCTGCCTATCGTAGGTATGCTCGGCATTGACTGGGGTTACGGTTTCGACCCTGCTGTAGGTAAAACAAAGCGTAGCGGTAGTCAATTCCACTTCGTTATCGGTCAGAACTTCTAATCTGGCAATATATTTGAGGGAAGAGCCGTTATAATAGAAAACAGAACATTATGAAACGACTTATCATCGCAGTAGCAGCAGTAATATTGGCTGTAGGTGCAGCCTCGGCGCAGAAATATATGGTTGTAGATAGCGAGAAGATTTTCCGCTCGCTAAGCGACTATAACAATGCTATGACCACACTCGACAACCTGGCAAAGGATTACCAGATAAAGGTTGATGCCGCATACGCAGAGATTGAGAAACTCTACAACAGCTATGTAGCAGAGAAGCAGAGCCTTTCGGCTACAGCACAGCAGAGCCGCGAGCAGCTCATTTTGGCAAAAGAGAAGTCAGCGTCGGAGTATCAGCAGGCCGTATTTGGCAACGAGGGCGTTATGATGAAAAAGCGTATAGAGCTTATTCAGCCTATCCAAAACCGCGTATTTAAGGCTATCGAGAAGTATGCCCAGAGCGGAGGTTACGATATGGTGCTCGACACCGCATCAAACCCATCAATGCTCTACTACAACGCTGCGGTTGACCATACCCAGAAAATTATTGAATTATTAAACAAATAAACTATTATGAAAAAAGTTCTTAAACTAACCCTCGCGTTGGCTATGGTGCTTTGCTCAACAAGCGCAATGGCACAGAAGCTCGCACGCGTAAACACACAGGAGATTTTCGCACAGATGGCTGAGACCAAGCAGATGCAGGAGAACCTTGACGCATTTGGCAAGGAGCTTCAGGAGCAGCTTGAGGCTATCCAGGTAGAGTTCAACAACCGCGCAGCAGAGTATCAGAAGGCTCAGGCAACAATGAACCCAACTGTAAAGCAGATGAAGGAGGCAGAGCTCAATGGCCTTCAGCAGCGCTATGCAGAGTTCCAGCAGATTGCTCAGCAGGACTTCGCCAAGAAGCAGCAGGAGCTTGCAGACCCTATCCAGAAGAAGCTCAACGAGGCTATTGCTAAGGTTGCTAAGGCTGCAGGCTATAGCGCAGTACTCGACGAGATGGCTTTCGTATATTACGACCCAGCTCAGGTTGCCGATATCAACGGTGCCGTTAAGAAGGAGCTCGGTATCACTGAGGCTGCAAAATAATTAACGCCAATAATAGACAAAGGGTGTCCCGAGGGATACCCTTTTGTTGTTTAGCCATATTATCAGGCAGTGGTAAAAGTTGGATAATAAGTGGGATTTTAAGGCTTGGTTTTTTGAGGTGGAAGGGATATACTTTTGTATTTCCCTTTCGCAACAAAAAAGCGTAACGCAGAAATCGCCTTATTAGGCAACTTTTTTTTACTCCTCGTCAACCTCCGCCATAGTGTGGTAAACATTCACCACATCGTCATCCTCCTCGAGCTTCTCAACGAGTTTCTCAACGGCCTCGCGAGCCTCAGCATCGAGTTCTTTGGTGTCGGTTGGGATGCGTACGCCCTCACCAGAGATAATCTCGTAACCCTGGTCATCAAGCCACTTCTGGATAGCGCCGAAAGACTCGTATGCAGCGTAAACGGTGATACCGTCCTCCTCAGCATAGAACTCATCAACGCCCAAGTCAATCATCTCAAGCTCGAGCTCCTCTGGGTCAACACCCTCAGCAGCCTTAAACTTGAATACGCACTTGTGCTCGAACATAAATGCCACGCTACCTGAGTTACCGAGGCTACCGCCACACTTGTTGAAGTACATACGAACAGAGGCAACGGTACGGTTGGTATTGTCGGTTGCGGTCTCCACGAGGAAAGCCACACCGTGAGGGCCATAACCCTCGTAAACTACCTCCTTATAGTCGGCTGCATCCTTGTCGGTTGCACGCTTAATTGCGCGCTCAACATTCTCTTTTGGCATATTCTCGGCCTTTGCGTTCTGCATAAGGATACGCAGACGGGTATTTGCCGAAGGGTCAGAGCCGCCAGCCTTTACTGCGATCTCAATCTCCTTACCAAGTTTTGTAAAAACGCGAGCCATATGGCCCCAACGCTTCATTTTTCGTGCTTTACGATACTCAAAAGCTCTTCCCATAGTTGTAATATTTTTGTATTTCGATGTTTTCTAAATTGCAAAGGTACAAAAATTTTATTTTTTTTCTAACTTTGCAAAAAATTAATACATAACTATGGATAAAAATATCGAACAAGCGCTTGAAGTACTCCGTCGCGGAGGTATTATTCTCTATCCAACCGATACTGTTTGGGGTATTGGTTGCGATGCGACAAATGCTGAGGCAGTACAGCGTATATACGACCTAAAGCGTAGTTCTGACAAGAAGTCTATGCTTGTGCTTTGCAAAGATGCCAATATGGTTGTCAAGTATGTTGACAAAGCACCGGGTATCGCCTTTGAGGTTATGGAGATGTCCACCTCGCCTCTGACACTTATCCTCCCAGGCGCACGAGGCCTTGCAGAAAATCTAATTCCGGAGGAGAAGACCCTCGGCGTGCGCGTTCCCGACCACGAGTTTTGCCAAAAGTTGCTCTACAAGTTCGGTAAGCCGATAGTCTCAACCTCGGCAAATATCTCGGGAGAAAAGACTCCAAAAAATTTGGGAGAGGTTGCTCGCGAAATTATTGACGGTGTAGATTTTGTTGTCAACCCGCGTTTTCAGGGTCGCCCAACAGGCAAGCCAAGTTCGATTATTGCCTTTGGTGAGGATGCGCAGGTTACAATCATCCGCTAAAGTTGCCTAATAAGGCTGCGTACATAACAAGAGAGATTTGCAATGGTGCAAATCTCTCTTTGTTTTTACTTTGTGTAGAAGCGATAGACGCAAGTGTGAGTGTACTGCTCGCCAGGGCGGAGCACAACCGACGGGAAGTGAGGTTGGTTTGGTGCATCGGGGTATTTTTGAGTCTCAAAGACCACCGACTCACGAAATGCGTGCGGACGACCATACTTACCTACCGTTGAAGAGTCAAAGAAGTTACCGCTATAGAATTGGAGAGCCACCTGATCGGTAAGCACATCCATAGCGCGACCACTCTGCGGCTCATAGAGGCTCATAACCTTCAC